>JANONM010000505.1:0-7889 GCA_031420855.1 Hyphomicrobiales bacterium | reverse complement strand
CTGGCCACCAGTCTTGTGAATTGGTCATCAAGGCGGTGACGTCGTTCTTCAAGGCCTGGAGATCAAGCTTCTTGAAGGCTTTTGCATAATCAAACCTTTCACCCATCGGGTTTGACAGCGCTGAATGTTGGTGCAGCACTTTCAGGTTTAACTGATTGGGCCACCAGCTGGCATTTGACCGGGCCGTCGACGTCATGTGTTTGGCGGCACCGTGCATGACGGGGCATTTGCCCGCAGTGTCAGTTACTCCTGTATCCATTTCCATCTCCGATAGTATTGTGTTGATCTGTCAATTTGCCCAGTCCTGAATTTTTATACAAGCCACTACTCTATGGCGCAGGTCTTGATGGGCGGTAGTATTGAAATTGAAACAATCCAGAACAGACGGCGGATCAGCAAAGGGCAGAATCCGGGTTGCCCAAAAGCCGACAATACCGTTCGGGCTGTTGCCCCAATAAAATATTCTGGCAAGATCAGCCCATGCAATGGCTCCTGCTGGGCGGCGAGTTCAGGCTTCTTCATCGTATTCCCCCGGTTACACGCAGTGAAGTTTTTACTTCTTGATCTGCGCAATTTTTTTCCAGCAAGCAGACTTCGGGCAGTGCAAAGCGCATGCCAAACATTGAAGGTGAGTTTATCAATGATTTAACGATAGGTACAGCATTTACTGTTGCATCAATGAACAGTCATCCAGGCAAGAATGCTCAACATATAACCAAGATCTTGCAGCCTTTGGCTACAAAGGAGTTGTTCGCTCAGGCAAATCCGCCTTGACGCTGCAAATCCTCGATCTTGTCGCCATCCGGATCGGTCACAAAAAAGAATTTCGCCATGATCACTTTTTTTGCCGAGATTACTTTATCTACCAAGACTACTTTTTTGCTTTGAGCGTTTCAAAAATCTTGCCGCTCATCAAAAGCTCAACTTCTGTTGCGGGCAAGGGCTTCTGGCATTCCGAAAGTGGATTGAGCCAGAAATTTGAACCCGGCAGCATCTCGAATAATTTGCGTGAGACAGCACCCAGACAGACTTCTTCTTCTTTCACATAATCAGAAATGCGCTTTTTGGATGTGAAAGCCGGATGCCACTTCATGCCCTGATACTCAACTGTGGCGACGTTGATTTTTTCTTCATATTTCATCGAACGACGTTTACCAGGAGTCATTGGCGTTTCGGGGGTCAAGATGTAAATTTCAGTTTCGAGCAGCGTCTTGTAGAATTCTGGCGCCACACTCGGATCTTTCACCGCAGCTTGCATGAGGGTTTCAAGATTGTTTTCCGGTTCGAACACGACATACTCCTGTTAAACGAATTCAATTTCATTGGTTGCGCAAAGTGCGGTAAATTGTGTTGCGGGAGACGCCCAGCTTGCGTGCGGTCTTGCTGATGTTATGTCCGGTCTCTGCATAGACTGCCAAAACCTGGGCCAGCTGAACATCATGCAAATTGTCTTTGAGGTGATCGCCGCCGGATTTGTCCGGCGCTGGCTTGTTGCGGTTCTGGGTTTCGCCACGCGACTGTCCCAGCATGAGGTTCACTGTTGCCTCATCAATCAGGCCAGCGTTCTCATGCAGCGACAATCGCGATATCACATTGCGCAGTTCACGGATATTGCCCAGCCAGTCCAATTGCGAGAGCCTGTCAATGGCGCTTTGCGTCAGGCTCATGGCCGGATCGACAAGTTTGACAAGGTGACGAGAAATTTCGTCGAAATCCTTGCGTTCCCGCAGAGGTGACAATGTGACCTCAAGAATATTAAGCCTGAACAGCAGATCCGGACGGAAACGACCCTTGGCGATTGCCACATCAAGATTGGAATTGGTGGCCGAAACCAGGAAAACATCAACAACCCGTGCACTTCCACCCACCGGGCGAACCGTCCAATCATCCAGAAAACGCAGGAGTACAGCTTGCAAGGCGACTGGCATGTCACCAATTTCGTCCAGGAACAAGGTGCCGCCATCGGCTTCCCTGAACAAGCCGTTGGAACCACCCTTGCGGGCTCCGGTGAATGAGCCTTCAGCATAACCAAACAATTCAGCCTCGATCAGGCTTTCGGGCAAGGCGGCACAATTGACGGCGACAAAGGCTCCTTTACGACCGCTTGCGACATGGGCATGGCGCGCCAATTGTTCTTTGCCAGTGCCGGTTTCTCCGCGGATCAGCACAGGCATTTTACGCAATGCCGCCATTTGAACTTGTCGGACAACTTTCGCAACATCAGGATCAGATGACACAAATTGTGTGGCGATGGCAGGAGGGTGGGTGATCCTGGGTTTAGAAACCGGCTGAACCATCGGAAATTCACGGGCGTTTTCAATTGTGGCGACGAACTGACTGCCCACATGATCGTGTAGTTTTTGCCGTTCGTGGCGGCGACCCTCATCAACAAACGTACTGAATTTGGTGCGGAAAATGTCCGAAAACCGGCATCCCGGCGCCGTCGGAAGGCCGTGCAGCAAGATGCGTGCGGCACGGTTTGAAGCCAATATAACTCCATCCCTGTCAACCGCGAGAAGTCCGGCGCTGATCGTGTATAGATATTCACCGCGGTTATGAAACGCGATCAGCATGTTGCCGCGATTGGTTTCGCGGAACAACCCATTTTCAATTTGTGTTGCCGCCATGCCGACCAAAGCCTGAGTGTGGGTCTGGCGTGAAAGACAATCCGACGAGGCGTCAAGTATGCCAGCCAACGAACCGTCAGGTGCAAAAACCGGTGAAGCGGTGCATGTCAAGTTGTTATAGCGCGGGAAAAAATGTTCGCCGCCGTGAACAACAATCTGGCGCTTTAAATGTGCCGCAGTCCCAAGGCCATTGGTGCCGCAGAATTCTTCTGACCAAACCGAGCCGGGGCGGATGGAAGCGGCGCCCGATGCGTCCTCGAAGCTGCGGTCAGAAACAAAGTCGAGAAGAATTCCTTCAGGTGTTGCAAAGGCGATCATGAAATTTGATCCGGCAATTTGCTGATGCAATGAATGCATTTCTGCCAAAGCCAAGCCACGCGTCAGTGAGTAGCGTTCCTGTTCCCGGCGCAATACCGCCATGCTGACAATTTCAGGCGGCGGCGGATGACGGGTGTCCAAGCCGAACGAAATACAGCGCATCCAGCTATCATAGATATCTGGCGTTAAAACGTCGACCGACAATGAGCCTTGGTTGCCCAAAACCATATTGGCGCGTTCAGCACTTCTACTGGCAGATAGCATCATCTGTCCTTCAAAACTTCAAATCGAATTCATGATTCTATGATCATTGCAAATCCGGTTTGTCGGCGTTCGTTCCCGTCGCGAACATACACATAAAATTGCGAAACACAAACTTGTCTTGCCACTGTATAAAATCCTCCAAAACATGTTCAGTGACGGAACACATATGGAAACAAACTTGTTGCCAGTCGCAGCGGAAGAATCTCCTGGCCTGCAAAAAACCGAATACAAACAATCCTGATACTTTGGCATGGTCTTTGCTTGGCTTCAAACAAGGTCGGGCTAAAACGCGGCCGGTTTAAAAGGGTTGGAATCATCAGCGGGAATTAGAGTTTAAGCAGGCGAAGTTCGGCGCTCGGGTTGATGGTTGTCCAAATGGGAACAACAACAAGGAGAATATTATGGATTTAATCACAGCGCTCGCCGTGGTCATTGGCATCATGGGCGGCATTGCAACGTGGGCTGCCATTACAATCGGGAGCCCTTATCTGTTGATTTGGACGATCTTTGTGGCGTGGGGAAGTTTTTATCATTGTGGCGGCAAGGAAGCTGGCCTTAAAAGTTCTGCAGTCGCCAACGTCTGGGGCGTGATTTGCGCCGTTGGTGCGCTCCTTGCGCTCACATCAATTGGTGTCACCGCGATAGTGGCCGGCATCTGTGTCGGCATCTCGATTGTTGTGTTGATCATGGGCGCGAAGATCCCGGCCATCAGTGCAATTCCTTCTGCCGTTTATGGTTATGCATCCACGGCAGCACTGTTTCTGCTTGGCGCAGCAACCTACGGTGAAGGCCCCGGCGGCATTATAAAAGTTGGCGTGGCGGTTGCCATTTCGTTGATTGTCGGCAACATTCTTGGTTATATTTCTGAAAAGATTGTCGGCGCGGTTGTCAAGGCTTAAGCCTTGAAACGTTTCGACAATACCCGAATACGAATACGAATACGAACACGAACAGGATTGGGAAATGAAAATAGCATACACTGCACATGCCACCGCAAACGGTGGTGGCCGCGAAGGTCTCAGCAAGACTGACGATGGCCGAGTTACTGTAACGCTGGCAACACCTACCGAAATGGGCGGTTCCGGCAAAGGCACAAATCCTGAGCAATTGTTTGCAACGGGTTATGCCGGATGTTATCTGGGTGCCATGCGTTATGCTGCGGGAAATGCCAAGATCGATATGCCCGCTGCTGCAACAGTGACTTCAAATGTGAGCATCGGTACACGTGATGACGGGGCTGGCTTTGGCCTCGAAATCACCTTGGACGTCAATCTGCCAGGCATGACCAAAGCTGCGGCGGATGATTTAGCCGCGCGCGGCCATGTCGTGTGTCCCTACTCGCATTCGATCATGAAAACAGTAAACGTCAAAACCAACGTATCAGTATAATTTTTTCCGTCTGAAACCATGAATTCCCTGCACCAGTTGCGGGGAATTTTTTTTGATTCGTGGCGCTGTGTTTTGGCTTGTCAAAATGGCTGGCTGGGCCGCGTTCACCGGAGTCTGTGCCGAACATTATCTGCTGCAGCACGGCATTTTTTGAAGTGCTCCGTCACGGAACAATCAAGCCGCAGGAATTGCTCCCCAGCGGAACGCAGCAAAAACCCCGGATTCTTGTAAAATACCGTAATATCAACGCGCTAAAAACTGGCACGAGACTTGCTGCATACTAAGCAAGGCCAGTTTCAAACATGGCTAATTATAAAACAAAATCCTTTGGGAGGAACTATGAAAGCTGCAGTGCTTCACGCCTATGACGAAAAACTCACAGCCAAGGAATTTGTGAAGTACGAGGATGTTGCGGATCCAAAAATCACGCGGCCAACCGATGTCATTGTTCGCATCGGCGGCGCTGGCGTGTGCCGCACTGACCTTCACGTCGTGGAAGGCATTTGGCGCAGTAAAGTCGATATAAAACTGCCTTACATCATGGGCCATGAAAATGCCGGTTGGGTGGAAGCCGTCGGCCCCGGTGTTGAAGGTGTGAAGGTTGGCGACAGCGTGATCTGTCATCCGCTGGTGACCAGTGGTCATTGTCTGGCGTGTCGCCGCGGTGATGACATGCACGCCGCCGAAAGTTCGTTTCCGGGTATCAATGCGAATGGCGGCTATGCAGAATATCTGCTCACTGGCCAACGTTCACTGATCAAGCTTCCCAAATCACTGTCACCCAAAGATGTGGCGCCCTACACCGATGCAGGCCTCACGGCTTACCGCGCTGCCAAAAAAGCCTCGCGTCATCTTTTGCCCGGCGAATATGCCGTGGTGATTGGTGCAGGTGGACTTGGCCACATTGGCATTCAGGTTCTGACAGCTCTCTGTGCTGCTGAAGTCATTGTTGTTGATCGTTCCGAAAAGTCACTGGAGCTGGCCAAAACCTGTGGTGCCCATCATCTGGTGAAAGCTGACGGCAATGAAGTTGAAGCGGTGCTGGCGCTGACCGGCGGACGTGGCGCCGAAGCCGTGATCGATTTTGTTGGCGAAGGCGAAGCGATTGCCAAAGGTTTGGCGATGACGTCGAATGGCGGCTACTATTATATCGTCGGCTACGGCGGCAAGATCGAGATACCAACGCTCGACATGGTCACGTCGGAAAAAACCATTGTCGGCAATCTGGTTGGCACTTATGCCGAACTGGTTGAACTGATGGCCTTGGCCGATCGCGGCCTGGTCAATCTCCACACCAAAGAATACAAACTCAGCCAGGCCAACGATGCCTTGCATGATCTTCACCATGGAAAAATCCATGGCCGCGCAGTGTTAATTCCATGATCGGGTCAATTGGCGAGGTGATGCACATGAATGCCAGCAGTCGCGGCCCTCAGATAACCGAAGAAGAAGCCAGGGAACTTGAGCAGGCGCGGCAGCATATGCTGGATCGGCACAAGCTCATCATGGGCATGATCCAAAACAACGAACAGCAACTGAAAAACGAAAGTGCGCGCGGCGGTGCGGAAATTGAACGTGAAGTTGCGATACGGAACTTGAATGCTCCCGGTGCGGGCGCCGAAGCCCAGGCAGAACTCAACACTGTGACGGCTCGGCTGCACAAGCTGGAAGAAGAACACCGCCGTCTGGTTGTGGAACGTGAGTGGCTCAATACGTCTCTGCTTGAATTTGAATCCGGGCCTTCATCCACTGAACATCAACGTGCAGGACATTCATGATGCAAAAGTTTGAACTCAAATCTTCTACCGCAAGCCAAACCAATCGCTTTGGTCCGCTGCCGTCAGTTGAAACGACAACGATGAGCGCCGAGGAGAAATCAAAAGACGTTTACTTCGTTCAGCTGGCCCGCCTCACCGAAGCCATGATTGCTGAACACGGCAAGGATTTTGCCATGGGAACGCTTATTTTGTCAGCTCGCTTCATTGCCGAAGGCAAGCCGCTGATCAAACGCGATGACGATGCCAAACCGGGCATCAAACCAACCCACACCCACAGTGCAAACTGTGGATGTTCGTAAGCCGACGAAACGCACCAGTCGATCAATTTTCTGATGGTGCGTTGTCTGAGGTCAATACTGTAGCGAAGCTATGCACCTAAAATTTCTTTCGCATTTTATGAAGAGGAGAACAGTATGTCAGCCAGTCTAACACTTAATAAAATCACAGCACAGAAAGGCATCACGATTGCTGAAGCAGCAAGCCGTGTGGCCGATCTGGGCTGGACGCCAAGCTACGTTCAGGAAGCCATGACCTTCCCGACCGACTACAAGATCACGAAGACACCGCGCGATCCGATGAAGCAGGTTCTGCGGTCATACTTCCCGATGCAGGAAGAAAAAGACAACCGCGTTTACGGCGCATTGGATGCCGCCCTGCGCGGTGACATGTTCCGCAATGTTGAACCCCGCTGGGTTGAATGGATGAAGCTGTTTCTGGCCATCATTCCGTTTCCAGAAATTTCAGCAGCGCGCTCCATGGCCATGGTTGCGCGTCTTGCACCAGGTGAAGAACTCCGCACCGGCATGACCATGCAAATGGTCGATGAATTCCGTCACTCCACCATTCAGATGAACCTGAAGAAGTGGTACATGGAAAACTACATCGATCCAGCTGGTTTTGACATCACGGAAGCGGCATTCGGCAAATGCTATGCCACCACAATCGGTCGTCAGTTCGCTGAAGGCTTCTTGACTGGCGATGCCATTACCGCTGCCAACATCTATCTCACAGTGGTTGCCGAAACCGCATTCACAAACACCTTGTTTGTGGCCATGCCCTCGGAAGCCGCCCGCAACGGTGACTATGCCCTGCCAACCGTGTTCTTGTCAGTACAGTCCGACGAGTCACGCCACATCGGCAATGGCCACTCCATGTTGATGGCGATGATCAATGATCCATCGAACCATCAGTTGCTGGAACGTGATTTGAAGTATGCATTCTGGCAAAACCACGCAATTGTTGACGCCGCCATCGGTACATTCATCGAATACGGCACCACCAACCGCGACAAGAACAAGGAGTCTTACGCAGAACTCTGGCATCGCTGGATCTACGAAGACTACTATCGCACCTACATGCTGCCACTGGAAAAGTATGGCATTAAAATCCATCACGATGACGTGTCTGCTGCCTGGGATCGTATCGTCAAGAAAAACTACGTCCACAAGACTGCACAGTTCTTTACAGTCGGCTGGTCGGTGAATTTCTGGCGCATTGAATCACAGAAGGAAAA
>JANONM010000504.1:0-3226 GCA_031420855.1 Hyphomicrobiales bacterium | reverse complement strand
GCTTGCGAGACTTGTAGCCAATGAGAGCCACAACGACGATCTCGTCGGACTTGAGTTTCAGGCTTTGCGGGAAGGATGTGGTCTTGCCGGGTTTCACATCTTCGGCGATGCATTCCATGTAGGTGAGCGCCCCACATTTTTTCCAAAGCTTGGCTGATTTTGACACCAGCTTTTTGTATTCATCCATGCGCTCCAGCTTGGCGGGGGTGACCATGAAATCAAAGTAGGACATTTGGTTGCTCCTCTGAAAGAAAATCTATCCCAAGCTTTTAATACATGAGATTGTCTACATTACACAGGCTGCAAGCCATCATAGCCCTCAACAATGGCGACGTCTACTTCGCCCCTGCCCATGCGCTTTTCTTTGGCGACAGCGTATTCCGGCGAATGGTAACAGGCGAGCGCAGTCGCGTAATCTTTGAATTCGATGATAACGTGGCGGGACCGCAGTTTGCCCTCTGGCATTTCCGACACACCGCCGCGCACCAGGAAGCGCGCACCAAATTTGCGGAATGCCACCGCGTTTGCCGCCTGATATTCCTTGTATCCCTCAGGGTCGTTCACATCGACATGGGCGATCCAATATCCTTTGGCCATGGCTATTCTCCTGCTTTGAAGGCCCCACCCCTGCCCCTCCCCAAAGATTGGGTTGGGGTGAGTGCTTCGCTTCACCCCAACCCGCTTGTGGGAGGGGTGAATTATTCTTCACCCCAACCCGCTTTTGCGGGGAGGGGCCGGGGGTGGGGCTTTCGGGTTACGCCGCCTTGGCGATATTCCTCAAGACATAATGCAGGATGCCGCCATTTTTATAGTAGTCGATTTCGTCCAGTGTATCGATGCGGCAGAGGGCGGTGAAGGATGATTTTTTGCCGTCGGCGGAGGTGACTTCGACGGACATGGTTTCGCGGGGCTTCAAACCGTCGGCGAGGCCGTTGATGGTGATGGTTTCATCGCCCTTCAATCCCAATGACTGCCAGTTTTGACCTTCCATGAATTGCAGGGGAATGATGCCCATTCCCACAAGGTTCGAGCGGTGAATGCGTTCGAAGCTTTGGGCAATGACGGCGCGGACGCCCAAGAGGTTGGTGCCCTTCGCAGCCCAGTCGCGTGATGAGCCGTTGCCATATTCAACGCCGGCGAACACCACCAGCGGCACATTCTCCGACGCATACAGCATGGCGGCGTCATAGATGGCCATTTCAACGCCTGACGGTTGATGCAGCGTGAAGCCGCCTTCCTTGACATTGCCGTCGGGTCCCTTGACCATGAAGTTCTTGATGCGAATGTTGGCAAAGGTGCCGCGCATCATCACTTCATGGTTGCCGCGCCGGGTGCCGTATTGGTTGAAGTCGATGGGGCGCACACCATTGTCGGTGAGATATTTGCCAGCCGGTGAGGCTGCCTTGATGGAGCCTGCGGGTGAGATGTGATCGGTGGTAATCTTGTCGCCGAAGAGGCCGAGGATACGGGCCTTCTTGACGTCGGTTACGGGCTTTGGGATTTTCGACATGCCTTGGAAATACGGCGGGTTTTGCACATAGGTCGAGGTGTTGTCCCACGCATAGGTTTCACCCTGCGACGTGGCGACGCCGCGCCAGTTTTGGTCACCCTTGAACACATCGGCATAACGGGTCTTGAACATTTTCGCCGTGATGTTCTTGCGGACGAAGCTTTCGATTTCCTTGTTGGTGGGCCAGATGTCTTTGAGGTATACGGGCTTGCCCTTTTTGTCGTGGCCCAAGGGTTCTGTCGTGAGGTCAATTTGGGTGGAGCCTGCGAGTGCGTAAGCCACAACCAATGGCGGCGATGCAAGGTAGGCGGCTTGCACGTCTGGCGAGACGCGGCCTTCAAAGTTGCGGTTGCCGGAAATGACGGCCGAGGCAACAATGCCGTTGTCAGTGATGGCTTTGGAAATGGCAGGGTCCAGAGGGCCGGAATTGCCAATGCAGGTGGTGCAGCCATAGCCCACGAGATAAAAGCCGATCTTGTTCAGGTCTTTCTGCAAACCGGCTTTTTCCATGTATTCGCTGACGACTTGTGAGCCGGGGGCGAAGGAGGTTTTGACCCAGGGTTTCGAGGTCAAGCCAAGGCTTGCGGCTTTCCTGGCCAGCAAGCCAGCGCCAATCAGCACCGATGGGTTGGAGGTGTTGGTGCAGGAGGTGATGGCGGCAATGACGACGTCGCCATGGCTGATCTCGAAGTTCTTGCCTTCGACCTTGACGCGCTTGTCTTGCTCGCCGGTTTTGGCAAAACCTGCCTTGTCCTTGGGGGCATCAAGGGCAGACAGGAAGCCTGCCTTGATGTCTTGCAGGGGCACAAATTTTTCCGGGCGGTTGGGGCCAGCCATCGCAGGGACAACCGATGCGAGGTCTAGTTCCAATGTGTCGGTGAATACAGGGTCGGCACTTTTGTCGGTGAGGAACATGCCTTGGGCTTTGGTGTATTTCTCAACCAGTGCAATGCGGTCATCCTCGCGACCGGAAAATTTGAGGTAGTCCAGCGTGACCGAGTCAACCGGGAAGAAGCCGCAGGTCGCACCATATTCCGGAGCCATGTTGGCAATGGTGGCGCGGTCCGCCAAGGTGAGTGCGGGCAAGCCGGGGCCAAAGAATTCAACGAATTTGCCGACCACCGCTTTTTTGCGCAGCATTTGGGTGACCAGCAACACGAGGTCCGTGGCGGTGACGCCTTCCATGAGTTTACCAGTGAATTTGAAGCCGATGACTTCCGGCAGCAGCATGGATTGGGGTTGACCCAGCATGGCGGCTTCGGCTTCGATGCCGCCAACACCCCAGCCGAGGACGCCAAGACCGTTGACCATCGTCGTGTGCGAGTCAGTGCCGACAAGCGTGTCGGGATAGGCGACGGTGATCGTCTTGCCCTTGAATTTTTCGTCGCGTGTCCATACGGTCTGTGAGAGATATTCGAGGTTCACCTGATGGCAGATACCTGTGCCGGGGGGGACAACGCGGAAGTTTTCAAAGGCACCCTGGCCCCATTTCAGGAACTTGTAGCGCTCCATGTTCTGTTCGTATTCACGCTGCACGTTTGCCGCGAGAGCGTTGGCATTGCCAAAATTGTCCACAACAACTGAATGGTCGATGACAAGATCAACTGGTACCAAGGGATTGATCTTCTGGGCATCACCCTTCAGCAGCTTCATGCCATCGCGCATGGCAGCCAGATCGACAACGGCAGGAACGCCGGTGAAATCCTGCATCAAAAC
>JANONM010000503.1:0-2151 GCA_031420855.1 Hyphomicrobiales bacterium | reverse complement strand
GCCAATTGGCCGACGGCCTGCATCTTTTGGCTTTGCGCCAATTGTACCTCAAGGGTTTTGCGTTCGGTTTTATCCTCGGCAAAAACCAGCGTTGTTGCACCTTCATTTGAGGCCGCGTCCAACCTGACAAAACCCAGTTGCACATTGCGGGGCTCCGTTGCACCAAGCAGCACGTCCGCATCAATGCGTTTGCCGGGTGTCAAGGCAGCAGCAGCAATATGGGAGGCCAGCAATTCGGCCGCCGTGCCAGTCGCCGGCTTGTTCAAGGCCGGGGCCAGCAATCCATGTCTTTTGATCTGGGGCGAAAAACCAAGGAAAATGGCATTCGCCGCAACAACTTCGCCAGCATCATTGAGCTGGGCGATCCCCAGTGGTGCCGCAGCACTCCATTGCTGCAAAATATCTTGCGCGTTGGAATTCAAAGAGGCCGCAACAAGGCTGTCTTTTTTAAGCACCATGCTGCGCGATGGCAGTCCTTTGCCTTCCCGGTCAAAATCCTGACGATGCACGATATCGACGCGAATGGGTTGTCCCGACTTTACACTCAGGTTGGCCGAGAAATTTTCCGTGCGCGACCCGCCGGGTATCGCTGCCATCGACGTCAATTGTGCCGCCGTTTCTTCTCCCACCAATTCCGCCAGTGACAATGCGCCCCCCTGCACATCAAGCAGATCAACACCCAACCAGCCTGCCAAGGTGGCATTGATGTAATCAACCTTGTTATCCGGCAGCGTGGAAAAAAATCCGGCAGGCGCATGGTCCAGATAGGTGATGATGAATTGCAGCCTGGCAAATGCACTTTCCTGGTGGTGGCGATCATTGGTGATGTCGGTGAGCCGCCAAAGGGTTTGTCCCTTTTGGCTGGCACCGGCCAGCGGCGACACGCTTAACCGCAACCATCGCGCTTCAGTGTCGGAGGCTCCGGGTGCCGAGGAACCTGCCGCCACACGGGTATCCCGTTTCATCTCCTTGCCGCCATGGGACGCCTGACCCAGCTGGAAAATCGGTTCGGCAAAATCCGGATAGCCGGCAAACAACATGTCGAAGCCCACGAGGCGTGATGCCCCGGCTTTTGACGCAAGTTTCAGATAACCACCGTTGGAGTAGATCGCCCTGCCCTTGGCATCCGTCACCACGGCAGCATCACCCAAAGCATCGGTCAGCGCATCAAAAAACGGCCGTTCAGACGTCGCTCCGGCAAAACTGAAAAGCCCCCCCAGCCAGCCCAGCAAGGCCAGCAAACCCAAGGCCGAAAGCAAGCCACCGGCAGCCAGCATGGCGGGTTGCACCCGGTCACGCAAAACAAAGGCACAAACCGCCACTGTTGCAAGTGCCGCGACAGCCGCAACGATCAACAGAATAGGCAAAGGGTTCTGCGAGAACGCAACTCTTCCATTGCTGCTGCCAGTACTGTTGCCAGTACTGTTGCCAGTGGCACTCCCACCGATGGCCTTGCCGCTGCTCGTCGAAACCTTGTTGTTCATCTTTGCCCTCGAATCAGTTGGGCAGTATAAGCAGGCTTTGGCCTGGTTGAATCTGCTGAAATCAATTTCGCCATACTTTCTGAAACCGTCAAAGGCAGCGAAAAATGCAGGGCTAAAAATGCGGTAGTGTATCAGTTTGAAATATCATTCACAAACTGTACGGTTGGACCTGCCATCCCATTCAATGTAGCAATTAGAACTTGAACGACTACCGCCTGAGGGTCTGGTGGACAGGAACCAATACAGTCCAGCTACCAACACGATCAAGACCACGTAACTGACTATCTTTTCGCCCATCAATTAATTCCCTTTTTATAAGTCTTAGGCCGTCCAGCCTTTGGCGCAACTTCGTCCATCTTTGCAACAATCGTTTCCCATGACCACAGCGTGTCTGTTAGATTTGCCGCCATGGCAGGAGTGACGCGAAGGCTCTTGTGAATGCGAACCCAATTATACCAGACTGTCCATATCGCGACCATGTGAACATGGCTTTCAAACTTCTTGCTGAATGCATTGGTGAGGCGGGTAAAGCGGCGATTGTGCATCCGCATTGTGAGGTTGTTTCGTTCGATATATGACGTGCTGACATGCTTGGAATCGGGGTTACCTTCAACGCGGAATTTGCGCGCGCCCGTACAGATCGCAGGGCTGTAGCGGCGCTGACCTT
>JANONM010000502.1:0-3271 GCA_031420855.1 Hyphomicrobiales bacterium | reverse complement strand
ATCGGATTTCAGCAGGTTGCGCCAGGTGCGCTCGCCGGGATGCGGTTCGCCTGATACCAGCAACACCCGCAGGCGATCACGAATGCCTTTGATCTGCACCAGCGCCTTGTTGTTGGTGAGCGTCACTTCATTTTCGCGCGGTGCAGCTTCGATTTGCAAGAGGTTCTGCCCGGCGTGGTCGATGGCGACTGACAGGGTGTGTGGCGTGTTGGGGGCGAGTTCCAGCAGGCTTTCCTCACCATTGGGCAGACGCAGGGTGATGGTAATCGGCGTCGTTGTTGCTGGTGTGTCTTCGATATGAAATGTCACGTCCTGGGGTTGGCCGGTGATGGCAAAACGGGGTGCTTGATCGATGACGACACGTCGGTCAGTTTCCTTCTTGCTGCCCGACAACAAGACCTGGATCGGACCACTCGCCAGTTGCGGGCCAAGCTTTGCCGGCACGTCATGGATTTGGCCATCGCTGATGATGATGGCACCGCCATAGCGTTCAGCAGGAATGCGCTCCACCAGTTTTTCAAGGGCTGCAAAAACCCGCGTGCCATCGCTGTCGGCAGTTGTGCCAGTCACGGTTCGGGCCAAACGCATTTCCGTATTGCCCAAGGCGGCAAGGCGTTTTTCCATTTCCGCAAGGGCTGCGGCAGTCTGCTCGCGCCGCTTGCCGATGTTCTGGCTATCGCTGTCGTCAATCACAACGGCCACGATGTCAGAGAGTGGTTGACGGTCTTCGGTTGCAAACAGCGGATTGGCAATCGCCGCCAAAACCAGGCCCAATGTAAACAGCCGCAAGGGCCAGCCGCGTCGACGCAGGTAAACCAGGGCAAGTGCCAAAAGGCCTGCGACTGCACACACGACCCAAAACCAGGGCCATGACAACCAGGGTTGAAAGCTGAGGCTGAAGCCGCTCATTGTCCCAATCTTTCAAGCAAGGCCGGCACATGCACCTGATCGGCTTTGTAATTGCCGGTGAGGGCATACATCACGACGTTGATACCAGTGCGAATGGCAAACTCCCTTTGCCTGTCGGATCCCGGCACAACGGCGTAAAGCGGCTGGCCCGTGTCATCGATGGCCCAGGCTGCGGCATAATCGTTGGATCCGATGATGACGGTCGAAACACCATCAGCGGTGCCGGGAGATGCGCTTTCGCTGTCTGACTCGGCTTCGACCCAAGGCCTTGGCCCTTCAAAGCGGCCCGGAAAATTGTCGAGCAGATAGAAGCTGCGGGTCAAGACATGTTTGTCGGGTGTTGGTTCAAGCGGTGGTAAATCGAGGTTCTGTAACAGGCTGCGGATGGCCCCACCACCTTCCGACGTGCTTAACCCGCCATCGCGCGTGTCAAAAAAAATAGTGCCGCCGTTTTTGAGATAGTTCGCAACCTTGCTGCGGGCGATATCGCTTAACGGCACTTCGGTTTCGCGCACCGGCCAATAGAGCAGGGGGTAAAATACAATTTCGTCTTTTTCAATGTCGATGCCATTGGCCTCGGCGAGTGAGGCTGACGTTCTGTCGGTGACGTAAATCGTCAGGCCGCGCAGGCCCGTGCGGCTGGTTTCGTCAATCTCGGCATCACCGGTTTTGACATAGGCCAAGCGGCTGTTGAGTGCGGCTTGCATGTCGGCATCAGCAACCGGGCCGTCTTCGGCGTGGGCAGGCGTCGGCAGCAATGGCACGAGTGCCAAAAGGGCCAAGACGGCAAGCGCTGGCCGGGCGCGGCGCAATCCGCCACCCAACAACAGGGTTGCCAAACAATCAAGCAGGAACAAAACGGCCGCAGCGGCAAAAACCAGTGGTGCCAGATTGCTGCGGGGCTGGGCTTCATAGGCTTGCACAGATGCGCCGTTAAGTGATGCAGGCAGGGCTTTCAAGTCTGCGGCACCAATGCCGAGATTGATGGCGCGTTCGCGTCCCTGCCGCACGTAAAGGCCGGGGGCTTGAAACAGCCGGGGATTGCTTGATTCAATATCTATGGCCGCAATGGGTGGTGCGTTGCCATCGGCGGAAACCAATTCACCGTTACCTGCCAATAACATGCGTGGAATATAGAAAGCATCACTGGAAGCCGTGGTGTTTGCCGAAGTGGCCGTGGCATCCAGTCCCGCCACTTTTTGCAACATGCTGAGGAACAGGCCGGACAAGGGCAGATTGGACCAACTGGCGTTTGAGGTAACATGAAACAGCACGATCAATCCCTTGCCGCGCTTTTGGGCGGTGACCAAGGGTGTGCCATCGGTGAGGCTGGCCCAGGTGCGGTCAGATATTTCAGGATCGGGTTCAGCAAGGACTTGCCGCGTCACCGTGATTTTTGGATCGATCACCAGTCCTGCAAACGGGCTGGCTTCCGGAAACGCAGCAAGGCCCTGTGGCACATCCCAACTCAAGGCACTGCCCAGGGTGCGGTCACCTTCACGCAGTTTCACGGGCAGAATATCATCGGTTGCAGCCGCCAGACGGGGGCCGGCAAAGCGCAGGAGAATGCCACCGCCATTGATCCATTGTTCAAGCCGGGTTTTGGTTTGTTCCGGAATTTGGCCAATATCTGCGAGGACCAGCATGGAAAGTCCGGCATCCATCAGGCCTGAAAGTTCAGCATCGGTTTGCGGCTCATAGAGTTCGGCGAAAGGTTCGAGGCCGCGGCGCAAATAGTGCAGAGGTGAGAGAAGCGGTTGGGCCTGTTCGCGGGCTTCATTGCCTTGCAAGGCTATGGTGCGTTTGCGCCAGCGGTCATCGAACAATTGGCGCGCACCCGCATGGGCTTGGCCTGATATGCCGATGGACTGGATTTCATTGCGAAGGGTGGTCGGCAAGTTGATGACAATCTGCTTTTCGTTGGCGCCCGCAAAATCCACGGGAAGTTCCAGTAATGTGCGGCCATTGATGGCTTGCACGATGACGTTTGTCGGGCCATTGGTTTGTGATGCGGATTTGAGAACAGTGGTTGTAATGTCACTTCCCTGCACCGCCAATTTGCTCAAGGCCAAAGGCAGGTTTTTAGTGTCAGGAATGGTGACGCGCAATTGTGCGGCCGGGAACAGTTCGCGCAGCCCGTCGACGAATTTTTGGCCGCCATTGGTATCGAGGCCATCGCTGAGCCACACGACCGAAGTCACATCCTTCACGCCTGGATCGCGCAGTTTTTCCAGCAGGGCGGAACGGTTGGTGAACTGTGCCACGGGCTTCATCAACCGCGCGGTTTCCAAGGCATCCCGGGCGGGTTCGGCAATATTGTTGAGGGGCAGTGTGGTTGGTGTTGTTCCTGTCAACGTCACGG
>JANONM010000501.1:0-3477 GCA_031420855.1 Hyphomicrobiales bacterium | reverse complement strand
CCAAGCAGGGCCACGGTCAACATCGACAGCTCCCAAAAGCCGAATAGTCCAAGATAGGCCAGCGCTGCTGCGGTGAAAATCGCCACGCGCCTGCCCGCCAATTGCCAGGCCAGCGTACAAATCACCAGCATCACCACGGGCCAGGGTGTACCGACCAGCACCACCTCAAAGGCTTCGACCAAAATCCGGATGGCGTTGCGAATACCATCGAACACCCCGCGCCCGGTTTCGTAGATGGCCACAAACCCCGCATCAAACCAGCCTTCGACGATCGAGAACAGCGCCTTGTCTGCCGGAAAGGTGGTCAGCCAAGCCGGAGGTGCTGTGGCCACCAGCGCGTAAAGTGTTACGCCATAGATGGCGGTGATCAGGGCCGCAGTCACCAGCAGGCGGCTGGCAGGTGCACCGTGGGCAAGACTGTGGTTACCGCGCCACGCTGCAAAGCGGCGCTCATACAGGGTGTTGGCAAAAAGCCCGGTGGCAAGCCGCGCCACCAGCAACAGAATGATCCCGCCAATCACGCGCCATCCGGCACCGTCGGCGCTGAGAGCCGCCTTTGCCCGGGCGGCATCAACGGCTTTTTGCAGATTATCGGCCAGCTTGGTTGCAGTTGCAGCAACGGCGGCATTGCCGTTGGCCAAGGCTTCCGTTGCTTCGGCTCGGCGGCTGCCAATCGTCGCCTCCAATTGTGTAATCCTTGCAAGGCCCGCACCGTCGGTGTTGCCCCACAGGCCTGATGTGATTTGCGAAAGCGCCCCAAGATCCAGAAAGCACAGCAAGAGGAACAGAAACGAAAGCCCACGCATCCCGGCCCACAGCGGGCCAAACACGGCGGCTGCGGGGTTGAACGTCAAGGCCAATCCGACGCGTGCCTGAATGACAGCAAAAGTTTTTGCATAGTAAGTCGCATTGGGGCCGCTGAAGCGCGTGATCAGATCAGTTTCGGTCATCATCGCCCCTCGCGGATGGCCAGCAACAGCCGGTCTTTGGTGACCGCGCCAACAAGCATGCCGCCATCTTCAATTACCACCGGCACATTGCTGCCTGCCACCAGTCCGATCAGTTCATCAAGGTTTGATGCTACGAAGCCACGCGGTGCAGATGCGGCATCGAAAGGTCGCGCGGCTTGAACCTTGGCCAGCGGTTCCATGATCGTACGAGCCGTGATCAGGCCGAGCTTCGAGATATTCTGCACGAAGGCCCGCACATAGTCATCAGCGGGGCGGGTCACGATGTCTTCCGGCGTTCCGGTTTGCACGATGCGCCCGTCCTTCATGATGGCGATGCGGCTGCCCACACGGATCGCCTCGTCGAGATCATGGGTGATGAACAGGGTGGTCTTGCCCAGCGTCTGCGACAGTGCCAGAAACTGGTCTTGCAACTGGCGGCGGATCAGCGGGTCAAGTGCTGAAAAAGGCTCGTCCATCAGCAGGATCGCCGGATCGGCGGCAAGGGCACGCGCCAGTCCGACCCGTTGCTGCATGCCGCCTGACAATTCCTTTGGCAGCCGGTCGCCGTATCCTTGCAGGCCAACCATCGCCAGTTTCTCGGCGGCGACACGCCAACGGGTGGCTTTTGGTGTACCGCGCAGTTCCAGCGGATAGGCGACGTTGTCGGCAACCGACCGGTGCGGCAGCAACGCCATATGTTGAAACACCATGCCGATCCGCTCGGCCCTGAGTTGACGCAACGCTGTTGGCGACAGGGCCCGTACATCCTGCCCCAAAACCCGGATATCGCCTGCCGTCGGTTCGATCAGCCGGTTGACATGGCGCAACAGGGTGGATTTGCCACTGCCCGACAGGCCCATAATGCAGAAGATTTCACCCTTCAGCACTGAAATTGATGCATCGGCAATACCCACGACACATTTGTGCCGTTGCAGAATATCAGCCTTGGAAGCCCCGGCCTTGGCATCAGCCAGCGCCACCTGTTCGGCACCCCCGAAAATTTTCCAGACGCCAGACATCTCAATGACAGGGTCAGCCATGCCCACCTTTCCAGAACTAACATAGCAATGGGCATGGCAGCGCACTGCCATGCCCGATGTTAATAAGCCCTAGCCTGTTATTTCAGCCAAGCGGTGACACGGTCGGGGTTTGCGGCGATCCAGTCAGCAGCAACCGTCGCCGCATCCTTGCCACTAACGACCACGGCGTAGGAGAAAGCGCCGAGGTCATCTGACGACAGGTCCATGTTGCGCAGCATCGAAGCGACTTGTGGTGCCTTCTCATTCAAGCTAACCGAGAATGCGGGTTGGATGTAGGCAGACGGCCAAGCCATCGCCACGGAAGATTTGTCCAACCACGCAGCGTCGGCTTCGGGAAGCACCATCTTCCATTTTGCGGCATCATGGGCTGGTTCTGTCAGAATGACCATTTCCGGATACAGGGTGAACAGATGGTGTGGCGTGTAGCAAAATCCAACCCATGGTTTTCCTGCCGTAATTGCAGTGCCGAGTTGGGCATAGGCCAAGGTTTCGTCAAGCTCGACAAGATCAACGACCTGATCGTAACCGTAACCACGCGCCTTTGCATGTTCCACCGTGGTGGACCCCCAACCCGTGGCACCGATAAAGAGCTCGCCTTTGCCATTGCCGTCAGTATCCAGCAGCGCCGCCTTGGTAGGGTCAGCCAGATCACTGATATCCTTGAAGCCCGCAGCTGCCGCAACCTTGTTGGCGCAGATGCCCTGAACCGCCGGGGCGCCTTTGGTGTTCAGTTCCACTTTGGCTTTGTACTGATCGACCAGCCCCTGCTGATTGGGCAGCCAGACTTCAGGATGAATTTGCATTGATCCCTTGTCCAAGGCCTCAAAGATCACCGGGTTGGTGCCGGTCTGCAATTCGACCGTTAGCCCCATGTTCTTTTCAACAACCGCCTTGATGACGTTGGCGGTGACAGTGACCGACGGCCAATTCGGCACGCCGACGACCAGGTCAGCGGCAAGCGCCGGTCTGGTCAAAGCAAGGGTTGTCACAACAGTCGCTAAGAATTTCGTTTTCATTTTTTATCCTCCGGTTGGTTGGTATTTTTTTGTGTAGATTTGATTTTCGATGCAGACTGGGCTTTCGCTCTTCTGAGGAAAACGGCCTGGTTTCACTTGTTGAATTTTTCCACCTCCTCCTGCAGAATTGGCGCGGCCAGCGACATGGAGTGAATGCCCATGATGGTGGTGAGCTGGATCACTTCAAGAATTTCCTCCTTGGTCGCTCCGGCGCGCAAAGCGTTCTGGATATGGCGGCGCACCCCCGGCCCGTGCAGATGCGTTGTCGCCGCGTTGATGGCGATAAAGATCATCTCCTTGTATTTTTGTTCAAGCGGACCTTTGCGCTGCGGCACAGCGCGAAAAGCCAGAAAAGCCTCGAGGTAATCAGGGTCAAGTTCTTTGAACAGATCCCAAGCAGGATTCCAGTCGCCGGTGGCTTTCTGGGCTTCCATATGCGGATAGGTTTTTGCCTCGGTCATTGCGGGATCA
>JANONM010000500.1:0-3480 GCA_031420855.1 Hyphomicrobiales bacterium | reverse complement strand
GCGGGTTTTGATCTCGGCCAGTTCAGCGGCATGGATTTGCGGCAGGGCGAAGATCAAGCCTTCAGCATGGTCGCAGACGTCTTCAAGGGTGATGTGGCATTTGCCTTTCCCGGCCCGTCGCTGACCCAATGTCAGCAGGCGGCAGAGACGGCCATAGGCGCGGCGTGTGGTGGGATAGGCGAAGAGGGAGACTGGTGAAGCACCCCCTCCCCCCTGCGGGGTACTCCCCCCGCCAAGAGGCCGAGGGAGAGGAGAATTACTCTCCCACACGCGTAGCGGGGGGGAGTACCCCGCAGGGGGGAGGGGGTGGCTGAGCTGAAACTCCAACCTCACCCCCACAACAAACCGCAGGCCTGCATCCTTCGCCGCACCATGGGCCCTCACCACACCTGCCAGCGTATTCTGATCCGTCACCGCAAGCGCCGACAGTCCCAGATGTTTGGCTTGCGTGACAAGTTCCTCGGCATGGGAGCCACCGTGCAGGAAGGAGAAGTTGGAGGTGCAACAGAGTTCGGCATAGGCGGTCATGAAGGGACCTCATGCCCCTTCGCCCAAGTGGGCTACGGCGCACGCAGTCCGTTCCTTCTCCACGCCTTCGTGGAGAAGGTGCCCGAAGGGCGGATGAGGTCCCTTTCTCATCCTGATAGTCCGTGTACGAACCATTTGGGTGGCTGGTCATTCTCCTCACCATAAAGTCCATCGCGGTAGAGCCAGTAGCGGCGGCCCTGGTCGTCTTCGATGCTGTAGTAATCGCGGGGGCGTTCACCTGACGTGAGTTTCCACCATTCCGGTGCAATGCGTTCGGGTCCCTGTGACTTGACGATTCGCCTTGTGACGCGCCGCCAGGTGAGCCGCATGGGTGGACCATCGGGTACGGCGGCGATAACGGCGGCCGGTTCCGGGTGCTCGAAGATGAGGAGGGGGCGGTGGTTTTGCATGGGATAGGTCAGTGCGGGTTGGGTCGTCTCGCTGAAGCCTGCCGCAAATTCTGCCCTTTCCGGCACATGGCTTTGCAGGGCTTGCAGTTGCGTCAGGGTCTGGTCCTGGCGGTTCATCACCCGGTCGTTGAGTTGGGAGAGGGTTTGCTGGTTCACATCATCAGTGAAGCCATATTGCCGCTCGACCATGGAGGCGGTTTCGCGGGCTTCCAGGGTCATGGCGTCAATACCAAAGCCGGCATCGAGGCTGTCAAGCTTGGGGGTGAGAAGCCGCAGGATATGGCTGGCGTTATGGGAGGGAGCCGAAAGCCCTGCCGGAAGCTGCACCCGGCTGCCATCGCTGCGGAAGAGTTTGAGGATCAGCCGCAAAGCTCCCTGTCGCTTGGCTTCAAGGTCGTGGCAAAGGTTTTGCGTGAGGGCGCTGAGGATCGCTTGCAGGCCTTCATGGGTGATGACGGGTTCCATCAGGGCGCGGTGGGCCATGAAGGAGGAGGGCGGGTTGATGGCATTCAGGGGTTCATGGCGGTGGCCTTGCAGTTCATCCAGGCGCAACAGCACATTTTCATCGATGGATTCGCCGCGAAACCGTCGGGCCAGACTGGCGCGGGGCAGATTTAGTAGCGAGCCGATGGTTTTTAATCCCAAGCGGCGCAAGGTGCGTGCAGCATTGGTGTCGATGCGTAAAGCCTCAATTGGCAGGTTTTTGAAGGTATCCGCGCCTGTGCTGAAGGGGGCGGCATAATGGGCCAGGGCCCAGGCGGCACCGATGGTTTCGGCAAGGCCCGCACGGCTGCTGAAACCATAGGCCATGAGTTTGTTTTGAATGTCTTTTTGCATGGCGGCTTCACCCCCAAAGAGATGCGGAATACCCGTCACATCGAGCAGGATGCCATCCCGGCCATCGGGCGCGACCCAGGGGCTGTAACGCTCCATCCAGCGGCAAAGACCCAAGAGACTGGTGACATCTTTTTCCGTTTCATGTTGTTCCGTCAGGAGATCGGGCACGGCGGCGCGGGCATCGGCCAGCCGTTGGCCGCGCATCAGGCCAAAGTTCCGGGCGGCCTGATTGAGGGCGGACAGCCGCAAGCCTTTGGCACCGCTTTCAACCAGCGCGAAGGGCAGGCTCTGGGGTGGGGTGGGGGCCCGCAATTTCCGGCGTTCCCGGATAAAGCGCTCCACCGGAAAGGCCGGGAGCCAAAGTGAAATGATGCGTCGCATGATGTTTTTGCCAGTTTACGGTCCATTGGCCGGGTTTGCCGCTGCGGATGCGGTTGAGAACGAGATGCCAGCTGGGGCTGCCGGGGGATTTGCCATCAAGGGGCGGGGCCTGGGAGGGGGCGGTTGCCACTTGCCAGCGACTCGCACTTGACGTTGAACCTTCATAGTTTCGAATAAAAACCAACAATCCCGCCGATTTTCCCTGGGCTGCGGCCAGGGATAGGCGACGGGTGGTGGTCAGCGTCTCATGTTGCGGCGCAGCATCGCCAATCACAGCGGCCAAACAGCCGGATTTGAGGGCTTCTTCCATGGTCCAATAGAGGGAGACGGGCTTTTTCAGGGTCACTGTCAGGAAGCGTTGGCGGGAAAGACCGAGGGTTTCCAGCCCGTGACCATAGAGATTGCCGTGTTCGCGGACTTCAGTTTCGATGCGACACCATAACAGGGGGCGCTTTTCGCCTATCACCTGCAAACGACCATGAGCCAAGGCGAGGGCGAAGGCCATGGCAGCGGGGTTGTCGCCATATTTGTGCGGTGCAATATCATGCAGGCCTGCCCGGGCCAGACCTGTTTCGGGCAAGTTGCGATCGATGGCTTCCAGACCGAAACACCAGCGCGGGCCGGTGCGGCGGTCACTGCGGCTGTAAATTGGCGGTTGCTGCTTTTCCATGCGCCCTTCAATTTTGGCGATGTGATCGCGCAGGCGGGCCACCAGACGCCTTGCCTGTTGGCGCTCGTCTTGAGGCTCGTTAGACATGGGGCCGAGACCGGGCGCAAAAATACCCGGCCCCGCCGCTGCCGGGGATGGCATCGGGTGGTTACGCATGACGTGATGTCCTGAATGTTCTAGTTATGTTCTATGACATGGGAATGAAGGAGTCAACTAGGAAAATGTGCCTCATACAGGAAGGGGCAGCCCTCACAAACTTCCGTTCACGCCACCCAGCGATGCCCAAAACAATACCGCGCCCAATGCCGCGATACCCAAGCCGACCACCAGCTTGCCGATTTTCACGGTGAACACCAGTGCCGGATTATCGGTGGCGGCAAATTTCAAGGCGGTGGATTTGGCAAAGACTGCAAGGGCGGCAATGGCAGAAATCGTCAGGAACACCCCAAATCCCATAGCCAGGGTGGAGGCCACACCGGCCCAAAACAGGCCGAGTGAATAGGACGTGATCAAGACCAGAATGGCTCCGGAACAGGGTCTGATCCCCACCGAAAACGCCAAGGCCACAGCCCGGGACAAGGACCAGTCGCCGCGCACTGCCGCCGCCGCCGGGGCATGGGCATGGCCACAGCCGCAATTATCGTCATGGATGTG
>JANONM010000499.1:0-2180 GCA_031420855.1 Hyphomicrobiales bacterium | reverse complement strand
GTGTTCTGCTTTGATGATCTGAAGGTTTGCTTCAAGACGCCGTCCTTACCCTTGTTACAACGCCTTAATTGGAGAATGAACCCATGCGCTTTGCCCATACAATGATCCGCGTGACGGACATGGACACGTCCATCGCCTTTTACCGTGACACGCTCGGCCTTGAGCTGATCGAGCACTTCGACCTGCCCGGAGCAGATGCCACGCTCGCGTTTCTGAAGGACCCCAAGTCCGGGATGGAAATCGAACTGACCTACAACCATGACGGTCGCAGCTATGAGCACGGCAGCGCCTTTGGGCATCTGGCCTTCTTTGTCGAAAGCGTGGACGCCATTCATGCCGAGCTTGTCGCGAAGGGCGTTCATTTCTCGCTTGAACCGAAAACCATGATCAACGGCACGCGCATCGCATTTGCGGTTGACCCCACAGGTTACAAGATTGAATGGATTGAAAACCCAAAACGTGCGCTCTGACTAAGGGGACGAAAGCCTCAGGGGCAGCACGACCGGCATGGCCTCATCGCAGCTTTGCCGCGCAGTGGGCTAGGGCGGTCAGGCAGTGCCGCCTTGGGTCCAGCCCCGCCCTTCGCTGCCGTAAAGCTCATACCCCGTTTCGGTCACGGCCAGCGTGTCCTCCAGCTTGATGAAGCCGCGCCGGGAGTGCAGCATCGTCGTCTCAATCGACAGGATCATCCCCGCCTCCAGCGGATATGCGGCATCGACGCCCTCATAGGCGACCGGATGATTGGTCATCAGGAACGGCGCTTCGTGGGTGATAACGCCCATGCCATGGGCGAAGAAATCGGTGCAGGCACGGTTGGGCTGACGGGCCATTTCTGCCTCGCCCGCCGCAATCAGATCGCCCCCCGGTGCCCCGGCGCGGACCTTGGCAAAGGCGGCTTGCTGCACCGTCTCCACCTCGGCCAGCAGGTCGATCAGTTCGGCGTCAGGTTCGCCCAGAATGCCCATGCGGCAGATATCACCGATGTAGCCGCGCAAGTTGCCGCCGGAGTCGATGGACAGCACATCGCCTTTGTTCCACGTCTGCGCGGACGCCGCGCGGTTGTGTGAAGCCCCCAGCGTCAGCAGGCAATATTCGAACTGCAATCCGCGTGCAGTCTCTTCGCGCCGCAGCCGGTCGATGATCTGGAATTTGCTGTCGCCGATCCCCGAGCCGGTGATGGTGGCCTGCATCGCCCCGGTTATTGCGTCGGTCGCCTGCCTGAGAAGCACACGCTCGGCGGGGGTTTTGACGGCGCGGAGCCGTTCCATCAGGCCGGTGGCATCGACCAGCGGGGCATTGGGGTAGGCCGCCTCCAGCACGCGTGCGCTGTTCATTGGCAGGAAGGACGGCTCGATCCCGATGCGGGGCGAGGCTGGGCCGTGGTCCTTCATGTGGCGCACGGCCTCGGTGATGCTGTCGACCGAACCCCAGGACATCGGCAGGAAATGCGGCGTCCAGAACGGGTGGTTGGCGTGCTCGCCCCCCTCCATCTTGTTAGCCACATAGGCGGTGCGGTCGGGTGCGCCCTTGACGTAGACGATGACGGGCAGATAGCGGCTGTGGCCGATGGCATCCATGGCCGAGAAAAAGATGAAGCGGTATCCGCCCAGAAGATACTGGGTGTTGTGCTTGGAGGTGACGACCAGAACGTCGATCCCCGCCTTTTCCATCAGGTCGTCCAGCTTGGCAAAGCTGTAGGGCAAGGTGTCGGTTGCGGCGGTGTCCATGCGTCAGCCCTTTCTGGGGATAAGGCGGAAGTCAGGCAGGGTGCGCAGAAATTCCTCGGGGCCAGCGGGGGAATAAACGACGAATATCTTCATATCGACAGTGCCGGTGTTCAGGGTGGAATGGAACCGGCTTTCGGGGATGAAGACGCAGGTGCCGGGGTGGACCTGTTCGGTATGGGGTTGGCCGGCCTCATCCTCGACCATTTGCGCGCCGGTGCCTTCGAGGATGTAGATGATCTCCTCCGCGCCGGGATGGTTGTGGCGGGTGTGGCCCTGGCCGGGGGGCACGGTGACGACCGCGGCGGAGAATTTTTGCGCGCCGTTCACCTTGGGGCCAAGCACAACCGACAGGTGGCCCCAGTCGAAGCCGAAGCCATCGACATCGCCGGGGGTGCGGAACAGGTCTTTCACATCGGTCATGGGGTCATCCTTTTGCTTGTATCGCCTTGAAGG
>JANONM010000498.1:0-2811 GCA_031420855.1 Hyphomicrobiales bacterium | reverse complement strand
CAAACCGAAATTCCTGCCGCTTTGCAATCACCCCTGCTGTTCGAAATGCTCAAATTCAGGCCCCAACTATGACCGCCTTGGAAACATTGAAATCCCGCATTGCAATGCCGGGCCGCCATATATTGTCGGGCTTGCCGAATGGTCTATTGGCGGATGTCTTGCCAGCCATGGTGTCGAACCTCAAGGATGCCAGCCTCATTCATGTCTGTCTCGATGATCAGCACTTGGCAGCGCTGGAGGAGCAACTGGCATTTCATGCACCTGATCTTGAAATCGTGCGTTTTCCGGCCTGGGATTGCTTGCCCTATGATCGGGTTTCACCCTCTGCCAATATTGTTGCGGCTCGCTTGTCGGCCCTCTCACGATTCTTGGCCAAACCCAAAGCCAAGCGACTTGTTCTCACCACGATCAATGCAATCCTGCAACGCGTCGTGCCGCGCCGCATGATTGAAAACGCCGGCTTCCGCGCCAGCCCCGGTGCCCGCGTACAAAGCGACAAGCTGCAAATTTTCCTGGCCGACAATGGCTATAGCCGCACCGGCACGGTGGTGGACCCCGGCGACTTTGCCGTGCGTGGGGGCTTGATCGACATATTTCCGCCGGGTTCCGCCCAGCCGGTGCGACTGGATTTCTTTGGAGACACGCTGGAGAGCATCAGAAGTTTTGATCCGTCGACACAGCGCACGACGCAACAATTGAAGACTTTCCAACTCAACGCCGCCAATGAAGTGTTGCTGCAACAGCAGGCCATCGCCAATTTCCGCAAAAACTATGCCGAAGCCTTTGGCGGCATGGACACCTCTGACCCGCTTTATGAGTCCGTCACCAGCGCCAGACGTTACCAGGGCATGGAGCATTGGCTGCCGCTGTTTCATCCACAACTGGAAACACTGTTTGACTATTTGCCCGATGCGGCTCTTTCGCTGAGCCATATGGTGCAAGAAGGGGCGAGTGCCCGGCATACCCAGATCAGCGAATATTATGATGCCCGCCGCGAGGCCCTGTCGAAGCAGAATTTTGGTGCTGCACCCTATAAGCCCTTGCCGCCTGAACGTTTGAGTCTGATGCCAAGCCATTGGCAACAGGCCTTGGCGGATCGCACGGTTTTTGAAGTTACACCTTTTGAACGCCCCGAAACTTCGGCCATTTCGTTTCAGGGAAAACAAGGGCGAACCTTTGCCGCCGAGCGGGCCGAAGCAGGCGGTAATGTTTATGATGCCGTGCGCAGTCATGTCGCCACCCTGCAAGCCAACGGCAAGCGCGTTGTCATTTCGGCCTGGAGTGAAGGTTCAGCTGATCGATTGGCAACCATTTTGCGTGACCATGATGTGGGGGCGATTGCCCCGGCAACAGCATGGAAGGACGTTACGACACGCGACAAAAGCCTGATCAACATCGTTGTGCAGCCACTCGAAGAAGGCTTTGAAACGCCTGATCTTGCCGTCATCACTGAACAGGATATTCTGGGCGATCGACTGGTGCGCCGCGCCCGCAAATCCCGCAAAGCTGCCGATGTCATTTCTGAACTGTCATCCCTGTCACCTGGCGATTTGATGGTGCATGTGGACCACGGCATTGGACGCTTTGAAGGGCTCAAAACCATTGAGGTGCAAGGGGCACCCCATGACTGCCTGCTGTTGTTTTATGCCAACAATGACCGGCTCTTTATACCCGTCGAGAATATTGATTTGCTATCGCGCTACGGATCAGAATCCGAAAACGTACAGTTGGACAAATTGGGCGGCGGTGCCTGGCAGGCCAAGAAGGCCAAGCTCAAGGAACGCATCCGCGAAATTGCCAATGACCTGATCAAGACGGCGGCAGCGCGGGAACTCAAGTCTGGTGATATTTTGGCGCCGCCCGAAGGGGCTTTCGACGAATTTGCCGCCCGTTTCCCTTACGAGGAAACCGAAGACCAATTGTCGGCCATTGAAGCCGTGCTGGACGACCTGCAAAAAGGCCGGCCCATGGATCGGCTAATTTGCGGTGACGTTGGCTTTGGCAAAACCGAAGTGGCACTGCGGGCCGCCTTTGTGGCGGCCTATGCCGGAAAACAGGTGGCCGTGGTTGTACCCACAACCCTGCTGGCCCGCCAGCACTACAAGAATTTCGTCGAACGCTTCAAAGGTCTGCCGCTGCAAATCGCCCATGCCTCGCGGCTTGTCGGACGAAAGGAATTGGAACAAACCAAAAAGCAATTGGCCGAAGGCAGCATCGATATTGTTATCGGCACCCATGCTTTGCTCACCGGACAAATCAAGTTCCGTGATCTTGGTTTGTTGATCATTGATGAAGAACAGCATTTCGGCGTGAAACATAAAGAGCGCTTGAAAGAACTGCGCGCCAATGTGCATGTGCTGACACTGACCGCCACACCCATTCCCCGCACTTTGCAACTGGCACTTTCGGGTGTGCGGGAAATGTCGATCATCGCCACACCGCCGATTGATCGCCTTGCGGTGCGCACCTACATCGCGCCCTTTGATCCCGTGTCAATTCGCGAACATTTGCTGCGTGAACATTTTCGCGGCGGACAAAGTTTCTATGTCGTGCCGCGCATTACTGATCTGGAAGAAATATCGGAATTTCTGCGCCAAGCTGTACCCGAGGTCAAATTTCGCGCCGCCCATGGCCGCATGACACCGACGGAATTGGAGGACATCATGAATGGTTTTTATGACCGTTCTTTCGATGTTTTGCTCTCGACGACAATTGTTGAATCAGGCCTCGATATTCCAACCGCCAATACCATGGTCATCCACCGGGCCGACATGTTTGGCCTTGCGCAACTGTATCAGCTCAGGGGTCGCG
>JANONM010000497.1:0-22382 GCA_031420855.1 Hyphomicrobiales bacterium | reverse complement strand
GTTCTGCCATCTTCAAAGACCTTGCGTTCCAGCACTTCGCCGCGCTGGTGCAGCCAGGCCATGCCCTGCCCATCAGAGGCTTGCAAAACAATGTCATAAAGTGTGCTGGACTGGCTGAGCCGGTGCTCGATTTTTTCGAGTAACTGGGGGAGACCGTCTCCCGTCAATGATGAGACCAGCACCACATTTTCATTGCGGTCTGATGTGGCTTTGCGATTGGCGCGTTCCTGGTGATCCAGCAGGTCAGACTTGTTCCACACCTCGATGATCTGGCTGCGGCGTTGTTCGTCAACGCCAAGTTCGGTCAGGACCAAATTGACATCATGGGCCTGAGCATCGGTTTCTTCGTGGCTGACATCGCGCACGTGCAAAATAATATCGGCGGCCAGCACTTCTTCCAGAGTGGCCCGGAATGATGCAATCAACCGCGTTGGCAACTCAGAGATAAAGCCAACGGTGTCTGACATGATGATTTTGCGGCTGCCTGGCAGTGTGATGTTGCGCATGGTGGGGTCGAGCGTGGCAAACAGCAAATCCTTGGCCAACACATTGGCATCTGTCAGCTTGTTGAAGAGTGTCGATTTGCCGGCGTTGGTGTAGCCGACGAGGGCAACGATCGGATAGGGAACGCGGTCCCTGCCCTTGCGGTGAAGGTCACGGGTTTTGACGACGCTTTGCAGATCGCGCTCAATCTTGGTGATGCGTTCCTGAATGAGCCGCTTGTCGGTTTCGAGCTGGCTTTCGCCCGGACCGCCGAGAAAGCCAAAGCCGCCACGCTGGCGCTCCAGATGGGTCCATGATCGCACCAGCCGGGATTTTTGATAGTTGAGATGGGCCAGCTCTACTTGCAACACGCCTTCCTTGCTGCTGGCGCGGCGTCCGAAAATTTCAAGGATGAGGCCGGTGCGGTCCAGCACCTTGCATTTCCATTCGGTCTCAAGATTGCGCTGCTGTACGGGCGAAAGCTGGGCGTTGACTACCACCAACTCAGCTTCTTCATCGTCAACAATTTTGGCGATCTCTGCAACCTTGCCAGTGCCGATATAGGTTGCGGGATTGGGCTTTGGCAGGGGGGCGATCAAGGTGCCGACAATCTGCAGGTCAATGGCTTCGGCCAGACCAATGGCTTCGTCGAGTTTGCTTGTGGCATCACGGTCGGTTGATTTGAGTTGGGCCCTGCTCTTGGGTTCCACATGAAGCACAAGGGCACGGGTGAGAACCGGGCCTTCGATCTGGAAATCGATACCACCGCCAACACCGTGGGGTTTGGCGCTGCTTTTATCGGTCAAGTGTTATGTCCCTCGTCATCAAACAGGCTGATCGGTGCGCCCGGCATAATTGTTGAAATTGCATGTTTATAAACCAGCTGCGACACACCATCACGGCGCAGCAGCAAACAAAAATTGTCGAACCATGTGACGATGCCTTGCAGCTTTACGCCGTTGACCAGAAATACCGTGACCGGCACTTTCGCCTTGCGTACATGGTTCAGAAATGTGTCCTGAAGATTTTGGGGTTTTTCTTGTGCCACGTTTTTAGCCTCTTCATTGTTCTTGTTTGGCCTGGTTCGGCAAAAAACATTTAACACATCACTGTTGGTTGCAAAAGCCTCAGAATCAGGTTGAATATTCAATTGGCTGTGGACGTCGTGGCTGCTGCCGCGTCCACCAGCCTGCGCAAATTTACTTCAGCCATCTTGTTACCCTTGCCCATGGCTTCTTGGTAGAGGCTTTTTGCTTTTTCCAGATCACGCCCTGTGCCCCAGCCCATTTCATACATGCTGCCAAGGTTGTTCAAGGCCCAGGCATCACCTGTTGCGGAAGCCCGTTCAAACAGTTTGAAGGCTTCGGGCAGGTTTTGTTCTGCGCCCTGCCCCTTGACATAAAGCAAACCCAGGTTGACCTGGGCTGGCGCATAGTTCTGGTTGGCGGCTTTTTCATACCACTTGACGGCAGCCGCCACATCGATTGCCACGCCATCGCCCCGCTGCAAGCGAAGTCCCATTTCGTTTTGTGAGGGAACATGGCCGCGTTCGGCTGCTGATTGAAACAGTTTGAGTGCAGCGCCCAAATCTTGCGGCAAATCAGGTGTCCCGCCGCTGACCAGCCTGGCCAAGCGGTATTGCGCCTCGACATTGCCAAGCAAGGCCGCTTCACGGTACCATCGTGCCGCCTGAACCACATCCCTGCGGGCCGAATTCAAACCATTTTCATAATCCAACGCGACAGAAAGCTGGGCAAGATCATCACCGGCGCGCGCCAGCTTGAGCTTTTTGATAAATGACAATCCTTCAAATGCTGCTGTTGCTGGCGGCAAGGGATTGCTGGTTTGTGCCTGTAAATTTGTGCAGAAAAATGCCAGCACTGCTGCGCATGTAAAACATCGCATCAACAACAAGTTGAAATTTGAAAACCCTGTTATCACCACCGTTGACCCGTTTCCCCCTCGGACCAAGACCCGCTTGTATTTTCCCCTGCCAAAGTGTTGTGAAGTTCATAGCAAAAGTTGGCAACAAACCCACTAGCAATTCTGCACATGGAGGATAACCTATTCCACCCGTGCAAAGCGGAGTTTTTTACAAGCCAGACCAGCCAGCGCACAGGCTTTGATGGTCAATTGATTGCCGGCCATTGCGGCCGTCGCACTATAGGTACTGCCATCATCGGCATTGTATATCGAGCCTTTCCACCGGTTATCGCCATCAGGCTGCATGCCGCTGACCACTTGCAAACCAATAATGGGGCGCGAACGAAGCGCTGGATTGGGGTTGTCCTTGTCGGTTTTAGGCAGACCTGCCTTGTTCAGTGGCTTGGCCATGCCGACAATCGTTGCGCAGATATTTTTGCCGCCACAAAAGTCAAGGCGCACTGTAATCTTTCCGCTGTTCAATCGCCACTTGCCAACGACATCGGCCTTCGCAGAAACAACAGATCCAAAAGCCAAAGACGTAGCAACGATCAAGACTGCTGCGGCGCAATGCAAACGGTTCAAAATTTTGTGTGGCATTTCAATACTCTGACAAAATCAACAAGCTTTTGCCTGTCGTGGTTGAATTTTTCGACTTTAATCTATAGAATTTTGCAATAGATTGAAGAGGGTGGAGTAGATGCAAGCTGTTTCCAAAATACAATCAAAAAATTTGCCTGAACCAGGAATTCGCAGGGCTGAATGGCAAATGCGTGTCGATCTTGCGGCGGCATTCAGGCTGGCGGCGTATTTTGATTGGCATGAGGCGGTTGCCAATCATTTTAGCCTTGCCGTCTCCGCTGATGGAAAACAATTCCTGATGAATCCGCGCTGGAAACATTTTTCAAGGATCAAGGCGTCGGAACTCCTCTTGCTTGATGCCAATGACAAGACGACCATGGACCGTCCCGATGCGCCTGATCTCACCGCCTGGTCGTTGCATGGCAGATTGCATGCCACGCTGCCCCAGGCGAGGTGTATCATTCATCTGCATCCCCCTTATGCCACGGCCCTCGCCTCGCTTGCCGATCCTGATATCAAACCCATCGATCAGAATACGGCCCGGTTTTACAATCGACTGGCTTTCGACATGGATTACGGTGGCATGGCCAATACGGATGCTGAAGGAGACCGATTGGCCCGCCTGATGGGCAATCGCAACATCATGATGCTGGGCAATCATGGCATACTGGTTTGCGCCGCAACTGTCGCCGAAGCCTTTGACCTGTCCTATTACCTTGAACGGGCTTGCCGCAATCTGATGTTGGCTTATCAGTCCGGCCAAGAACTCCATGTCATGTCGCCGGAAGTTGCGGAAAAAACTGCACAAGAATGGCAAGCTGACCGCGAGCAATTCCACGCGCATTTTGCCGAGATGAAGTTGATACTTGATGATCTCGACCGGAGTTATGAAACTTGAGGCGTCGGGCAGTCGTGCGCGAACGCGGCAATGACCTTTTTATGACCTATTGACCAAATTCGCCGACTGTTGCATAGCGCCGTCATCGACAGGCTTCCTGTGGAGAGGTGGCAGAGTGGTCGATTGCGGCGGTCTTGAAAACCGCTGGGGGTGCAAGCTCTCCGGGGGTTCGAATCCCTCCCTCTCCGCCATTGCTGACTGTCTGGTGTTCTTGTGACTGCCTAAGCGACGTTGTGCAGCTTCTGTATGTCCTGCCGTAAACTGCGCAGCAGCGGCAGCAAGGGCTGTTGCTGTGATTGATTGGGGCTCAGGGCTTGTTGTTCGGTGGCGAAAATTTCGGCAGCGGTCAGCTTCTGCAACAGTTCGAGGTAAGTTCTCGCGAATTGCTCGTTGGGGCCAGATTTCAAAGGTGTGGCGGCTTGCAGGGCTTCCGAATGAAGCTCATAAATTTGAACTGTTGCCGTATCTGTGTTGTCAGGCGCTTCATTTGAATATTCTTCAGGCAATTCGTCTGCGGTTGAAACATTGTAGTCATTGGCGCTGCCTGTGTCGGAAAGCCCGGCCTCAACGGTTGCCAAGACTGGCTTTTCAAGGGACTCGTCGGTTTCCTGATCGACCATTGCGGGAAGTAAAGTCAGGTCGCAGTGCTGCATGATCGCAGCCAGCGCTTCCTGGGCCTGGGCAGCGCATGTTTCAGCAACGCCCAACGACAGCATCATGAAGTTTGGCTGCAATGCGAAGGCATCACGCGGCTGGTCGTAAAATGTACTCAAGCTGCGCAGCAAAACCTGAAGGCGGTCAATAGCGGAGACGAGCGTTGCGGCGGGGTGTTCAGTTTCAGTCATCAGGTCCGCAAATCCTCATGGCTGCATTGCAAATTGTAGGGGCATTTTTTCATGCCTGTTTCCGTCAACATTTGCTTCCCCAAGCCCCTGGTAATCTCAGGTTTTGATAACACAACCCAGGACAACCTCCTATCTCCAGTTGTAACTAATTGATTTTGTTGCGTAATGTTTTCAACAATATTGTTCTTGTCAAAAATCCCAAAAACAACTGATTCTATCTTTTCAATGGCTTGCGGCTGAAAAGACTTCAATATTCGCCAGCTTCGACATATGTCTGCATTGGAAAATACCGTTTATTACAAGTAAGCTGTGACATCATTGCAGGAGATTTAATTTGCATTCACCTCTGAATATTCTTGTCATCGGAGCGGCTGGCATGTTGGGCAGCAAGCTCATTGAAAAGCTGGCCTTGGCAGGTAGCATTGGCAATCGTGAGATTGCGCATGTCACGCGCCTCGACGTTGTGCTTTGCCCTGCCCCGCCCGCAAGTGGATTTCCGATTGAGACGCTTTTGGGCGACCTGTCAGTGCAAGGCACTGCGGAAAAGCTGGTTGCCAAGCGACCCGATCTGATCTTTCATTTGGCCGCGATTGTTTCTGGTGAGGCAGAAGCGGATTTTGACAAGGGTTACACAATCAATCTGGACGGGACACGGTATTTGTTCGACGCCATCCGGTTGACGGGCGATGGATATATGCCGCGTGTTGTCTTCACGTCGTCGATTGCGGTGTTTGGTTCCCCCTTCCCCGATCAAATTGAAGATGAATTCCTGACAGCACCGCTCACCAGTTACGGCACGCAGAAGGCCATTTGCGAATTGTTGCTTTCGGATTATTCGCGGCGTGGTTTTATGGATGGCATGGCGCTGCGCATGCCGACGGTATGCGTGCGCCCCGGCGCCCCCAACAAGGCGGCTTCGGGTTTCTTCTCCAATATCATCCGCGAGCCACTTGCCGGAAAAGCCGCGATCCTGCCTGTCGAAGAGGATGTTCGCCATTCGCATGCATCACCACGGGCTGCAGTCAAATTTTTGATCCAGGCAGCGGCCATGGGGGGTGAACCGTTGGGAACGCGTCGCGCCCTGACGCTTCCTGGGCTTTCTTGTACGGTCAGCGAACAATTGGCGAGCTTGCGGCGTTTTGGCGGTGACAAGGCCATCCGCCTGATCGAGCGCAAACCGGACGAAACAATCCGGCGCATTGTCTCAGGCTGGCCCCGCAATTTCCGGGCAAAACGGGCGGAAGCACTGGGCTTTGCAGCAGAAAAAACTTTTGATGAGATCATCCAGGCCCATATGGAAGATGAGCCAAATGCCATCGCATCGTAGTTTGCCCTGTGGAAGTCTGGTTTTGTGACGGCAGGAACTGCTCCGCCGGAAAACCGCAGGCTGGCAATCATATTCATGCTGGCCACCCTGTTTTGTTTCATCACGCTTGATGCGATTGTCAAATATGCGCTTGAGTTTTATCCCTTGGTGCAAGTCACTTGGGGGCGTTTTTTCTTTGCAACGGTTTTCGCTGTTGTGCTTTGCCTGAAGGATTTGCCAAGGCTGGTCATCAGCAAGGTTCCGGGTATGCAACTCATCCGTTCCGCCGCCCTGATGGCAACGACGGTCCTGTTCAATTTCGGCATCATGCGCGAGCCTTTGGCGACGGCCACAACCATCATGTTCCTGTCGCCCATTGTCGTTACCCTTTTGTCAATTGTGGTGTTGAAAGAACAAGTTGGTTTGCGCCGATGGATTGGCATCCTGGTCGGATTTTGTGGTGCTGTCATTGTTGTGAAACCTTGGGAAATGACGGGCAGTGCGTTCAATGTTGGTGCGCTTTTTCTGTTGGCGGCTGCCTTCAGCAATGGCGCCTATCAAATCATCACGCGCAAAGTCCGTGCTGACAATCCCCTCACATCACTGCTTTTCACAGCCGCCGCAGGTGCCGTGCTCAGCAGCCTGATATTGCCATGGTATTGGCAATGGCCCGATGCATGGGGCTGGATGTTGTTGGTCGCCAGCGGTTTTGCCGGCGCGCTGGGACATTATTTTCTGATTGAGGCCATGCGACGGGCACCAGCATCAGTGGTCGCACCATTTTCCTATAGTTCGCTCATATGGGCAACGATGTTTGGCTATATCATCTGGGATGAATTGCCAACAGCCAATGTGTGGATTGGTGCTGCGCTTATTATTGCAGCGGGCCTTTACATATTTGTGCGCGAGCGGGTGAAGCAAGCAGAGCGTTGACGGTGGGCTGCCTGCTTCACTCCTGCGCGAGCCGAAACTCACTTGACAAACAAGCGCGGCCTTAAGTTGGGTGGGGTGTCCAGCATCTAGGCAACTGCAGCTGCCTTGCGGGCATCGCTGCCAAGCTCGTGCAGGAAGGCTTCTTCATCCTCGGGAATTCGCATGAGATTGGCTGCACCGAATGCCTCGTAGTAGGATATTTCAAGCAGACCTTGCAGGGTATTGAACTCTGCCGCCTTGGCGAGATTGCGCAGTTCCAAAATCATGTCGGCAATATATCGGGCCGATTCAATCTTGTTTTGATGCTCGTTTTGCGATTTTGTCATTTTTTGACTATCGTTAAAATTGTAGCGCGAAGCGTAATTCTGCATGATATTTGCCCTCCAGCGGTGGTAATCTGATTTGCTGCTGGCTTGCACGATATACGAGTTTCGAGTCTGCAAAAGATACCACAAGTTGTATTGCGTGGAATTAGCAAGATTTTTTTGGTCGATGACAGACCATCGGTTTCAGGTCTTCTTCCCCCTATCGCTTGCCTTCCAAGACGTATGCTACTAAGAGCGGGCGCCTTTGGCCAAGATCCAGCGGGACTATAACCAAGCTTTACAGGCACGAAATTTTCGCCTCTGGCCGCGTGTCAGAGGCCTTTTCAGGATGCACGAATGACTGTTGTCGTTGTAGAATCGGCTGCCAAGGCCAAGACCATCAACAAGTATCTGGGCAAGGATTTCACCGTGCTGGCCTCCTATGGCCATGTGCGGGATTTGCCGGCCAAAGATGGCTCGGTGAAGCCTGACGATGATTTTTCCATGGAGTGGGAAATTGACGGCAAAGCTGCCAAACGGGTAAACGATATCGCAGCAGCCTTGAAGGGTGCTGATCGTCTGGTTCTGGCCACCGACCCTGACCGGGAAGGCGAAGCGATTTCCTGGCATTTGATGGATGTGCTCGGCAAGAAGGGTTTGCTGAAGGGTAAAAAGGTCCAGCGCGTGGCCTTCAATGCCATCACCAAACAATCGATTCTTGATGCCATGGCGAACCCGCGCGATGTGGATGCTGCACTCGTTGATGCGTATATGGCGCGACGGGCGTTGGATTATCTTGTCGGCTTTACACTATCGCCTGTGTTGTGGCGTAAATTGCCGGGGGCACGTTCGGCGGGCCGGGTGCAATCGGTGGCGTTGCGGCTGGTGTGTGACCGTGAGCTTGAAATTGAAGCCTTTCGCAGCCAGGAATACTGGTCGATTGATGGCAAATTCAAAACACCAGCAGGTGCTGCATTTGAAGCCAGCCTCGCACAAGTGGATGGCAAGCGGCTTGAAAAACTGGCTTTGGGCGATGCAGCTTCGGCCCATGCGATTTTCGATGCGTTGAAAAACTGTAGCTACAAAGTTGGCAGCCTCGAAAGCAAACCCGCCAAGCGGCATCCCTTCCCGCCTTTCCGCACCTCCACTTTGCAACAAGAAGCATCACGCAAACTTGGTTTCTCAGCTTCCCGCACCATGCAAATTGCCCAAAGGCTTTATGAAGGCGTGGATGTGGGTGGCGAGACCGTTGGTCTCATTACTTACATGCGAACCGACGGTGCCGACATGGCACCAGAAGCGGTGGCTGCAACCCGCAATGTGATTTTGAAAACGTTTGGCGAACCCTATTTGCCGTCGGCGCCGCGCCGTTATACGAGCAAAGCCAAAAACGCCCAGGAAGCCCATGAAGCCATTCGGCCCACTGAACTTTCCAGGCGACCTGACCAGGTCCGCAAGGAACTTGATGCGGACCAGTTGGCGCTTTATGATCTGATCTGGAAGCGAACCATTGCCAGCCAGATGGAAAGTGCCGAGATGGAGCGTACGACGGCCGACATTGAGTCGAGCGGCATTGATGGCAAGCATTATTCATTCCGCGCCAACGGCTCGGTAGTCAAATTTGACGGCTTCCTCAAGGTTTACAATGAAGATCTTGATGATGGTGAAGATGAAGATGCACGCCGCCTTCCGGCCATGGCGCGGGGCGATTCGATTGGTGTCACTGAAATCAAGCCGAACCAGCATTTCACCGAACCACCGCCACGTTATTCAGAGGCGTCGTTAACCAAGAAGCTGGAAGAACTGGGCATCGGTCGTCCTTCCACCTATGTCAGCATCATGACCACGCTGAAAGACCGTGGTTACACCCGGATGGACAAGAAACGTCTGATCCCGGAAGACAAGGGCCGGGTTGTGACGGCGTTTCTCGAAAGCTTCTTTGGCCGCTATGTGGAATATGATTTCACGGCAGATTTGGAAGAGCAGCTTGACCGCATCTCAAATGGCGAAATTGCCTGGAAAGATGTCTTGCGGGATTTCTGGAAAAACTTCACGGTTGCCATTGGTGATGTGAAAGATTTGCGGGTAACGCAAGTAATTGATGCGCTGAATGAATTGCTGGCGCCACATATTTTTCCGGCGAGAGCTGATGGTGGCGATGCGCGGGCTTGTCCTTCTTGTGCCGATGGCAAACTGTCACTGAAGCTCAGCAAGTTTGGCTCCTTCATCGGTTGCACCAATTATCCCAACTGCAAATTTACCAAACAAATGTCGGCCCCCATCGACGGCGCTGAAGCCATGGTGCCGGCTGAAGGCATTTTGATTGGAACTGATCCAGAGACGGGTGCAAATGTTACGCGGCGTCTGGGTCGTTTTGGTCCCTATCTGCAATTGGGTGAACCGCCGGAAGGTGAAAAACCACGCCGGGCCTCGATACCCAAAGGCACTGATCCCACGACCGTCAGTTTTGAACACGCGATGAAGCTGTTGTCATTGCCGCGCGAAGTTGGACTGCATCCCGAAACCCAAACGGCAATCGTTGCGAATTTTGGCCGCTTCGGGCCATTCTTGTTGCATGATGGTGTCTATGCCAATTTGAAGGACCCTGAAGAGGTTTATACCATCGGCATCAACCGGGCCGTTGATTTGCTGGCCGAAAAGCGGGCTCGTGGTCCATCGACCCGTGGCAAGCCGGGTGCGCTGCGCGAACTGGGGGCGCATCCCAATGGTGGTCCCATCCAGGTCATGGGCGGCAAGTATGGTGCCTATGTGAAATACGGAAAAGTCAATGCCACCATCCCCAAGGAAATGACGCCGGAGGGAATTACGTTGGAAGAAGCTGTGGCGCTGATTGGTGATCGGGCCGAAAAATCGGGCGTGAAGAAAGTGCCCGTGAAAAAGGTTGCGAAGAAAGCGGTCAAGAAAGCGGCGAAAAAGACTGTCAAGAAAGCTGTGACGAAAGCCAAGGATGCTGCGTAAGAGTTCGTTGCGCGTCCCCCACCTCCGGCCCCCGATCAAGTCGAGGGCCACCTCCTCCCCGATGAAGAATCGGGTTGGAGGGTGATGTCAGAAACCGCCCTCCAACCCGCGCCTTTCGCGGGGAGGAGGTGGCGCGACGCGCCGGAGGTGGGGGACACCCGTTTTAAATTTGCCCCACTAGGAAAAACCCGCTGAAAAAATTCCGTCCCAAACCCATCTCCCGCACCACCTCCGTTGCCGACCTTGACTTGTCCGTGGGCAAGAAGAGCAAGGTGAAAAAACACCAGGCTTTGTCGGCCCTGACTTTGGTCGAGGTGATGGCGATTGACGGCGATGGCGAGATTGTTGGCCGTCCAGTGGAGTGGAACGAAGGGGCCAAGGGACTGCCTCCAAGTATTCAACTCACGGCATCGGAAAGTCAGGCTCCCGGCGTTGGCGACCGGGTGATGGCCAAACTGATTGCCAATCCGCCACAAGCGGAACATGCCTATCGCGGAAAAGTCATCCGCGTCCTGTCCAATGATGTTGGCAAGGTTGTAGGCATCTTCAGAAAATCGTCAGGCGGTAGTGGTCGCATCGTGCCGTCGGGCAAAAAAGATCGCGACGAATATGTGGTTCCCAAAGGCGATGAAGGCGGGGCCAGCGATGGTGAACTTGTAGTTGCTGAAATTTCCCGGCAACGCGGACGTGGCCTCATGCAAGTGCGGGTGAGACAAAGACTGGGCGAAGCTGCTGATCCACGCAACCTTTCGCTTATTGCCATTCATACCCACGGCATTCCCGACGAGTTTTCAACGGCGGTTGAAGTCGAAGTACGCGACCTCAAGCCTTTCCACCGCGCAGACCGCAGCGACTTGCGACACATTCCATTGATCACCATCGATCCTGCCGATGCGCGTGATCATGATGATGCAATTTGGGCTGAAGCCGATGATGACGAAAAAAATCCAGGCGGCTTCAAACTGATTGTGGCCATTGCCGATGTTGCCACTTATGTGGTCCCCGGTTCCGCTCTGGACAAGGAAGCTCGCAAGCGTGGCAATTCCGTGTATTTTCCGGACCGCGTTGTGCCGATGTTGCCGGAGCGGATTTCAAACGATTTATGCTCGCTGAAAGAGGGCGAAGACCGCCCTGCTCTTGCGTGTTTCATGACTTTCGACAAGTCAGGCACAAAGAAATCCCATCACTTTAAGCGGGCGGTTATCCGCGTGGCAGCGGGCCTCGCCTATGAAGAAGCGCAGGCTGCAATTGATGGCAAGGCCAGTGCCCGGGCTGAGGTGGTTCTGCAAACGGCTTTGAAACCGCTCTGGGCGGCTTACGCCTGCCTGTGCAAGGCGAGAGACAAGCGCGGTCCGCTTGATCTGGATTTGCCGGAACGTAAAGTGTTGCTTGATGCCAAAGGCAATATTGAACGGGTGATTGTGCCAGAGCGCCTCGATGCCCACCGGCTGGTGGAAGAGTTCATGATCCAGGCCAATGTGGCTGCGGCTGAACAACTGAACAAGAAACGCACGCCCCTGTTGTTTCGCGTGCACGAACAACCGTCACCGGAAAAACTGCGGGCGCTTGCGGATTTTCTGCGCACGGTGAACATTCCGTTTGCCCTGGGACAAGTCATTCGCAGTTCGCATTTCAACAAGATACTGAAAGCCGCCAAGGACACGCCCCAGCAACGCCTGATCAATGAAGTTGTTTTGCGCTCCCAGGCCCAGGCCAATTACCGGCCCTTGAATGCAGGCCATTTCGGCCTGTCGCTGGCCAACTACGCCCATTTTACCTCGCCGATCAGGCGCTATGCCGATTTGATCGTTCACCGGGCCCTGGTCTCGGCCCTGGGCTTTGGCAATGACGGATTGTCGGCTTTTGACATCTCAAATCTTGAAGAAACGGCTGAGATGATTTCAGCTGCCGAACGCCGCGCCATGGTGGCGGAGCGCGAGACCATGGACAGACTTGTCGCCTCGCATCTGGCCTCACACATCGGTGCCACTTTCAATGGCCGGGTCAGTGGTGTTGTAGGGGCTGGTCTTTTCGTCGTTTTGCGTGAAACTGGTGCCGACGGTTTTGTACCTGTGTCCAGTCTGGGCCGCGACTATTTTTCCTTTGATCCAGTGCGCCATGCCTTGGTTGGCACTTCGTCAGGCGAAACATTCCAGCTGGGGGATGAAGTTGAAGTCAAACTCATGGAAGTGGCACCCCTGAAGGGTGGACTCTTGCTGGAAATCGTTGGCGACGGAAAATCCGGTGAAAAACCAAAACGGCTGAGCCGTCCAGCTTTGCGAAAGCCAAAATACAAGAAGCGTTAAAGCCCAAAACATTCGGGCAAAATGTCGCTGCGACGCGACGGCGAATTGGTGGCTGGAACGAAACGTCGCAAACTGACTTATGATTGAACTTGAAAAACGATCGTGGACCAAGGCGTTGTGGCGTGGGTTCCGCCTGTGTTGCCCGGCCTGTGGTGAAGGTCGGCTATTTAAATCCTACCTTGGTGTTGCCGACGCGTGCAACGTTTGCGGCACGGCCCTTCACCACCAACGGGCAGATGACGCACCGCCCTATTTCACCATCTTTATCGTTGGCCATTTGATTATTCCCGCGCTGTTGGCTGTTGAAAAAATCTGGACACCGCCGCTCTGGCTACATTTCTCGATCTGGCTTCCAGCCACCCTTATTTTGACCCTGTGGTTTCTGCCGCGCACCAAAGGGGCAACAGTCGGGTTGCAATGGGCTTTTCACATGCATGGATTTGGCGTTGAAACGCCGGAGATGCCGCAACTGCATTCTTCGCTGGAATAGCTTGACTTTCAGGCCTCATTGCGGTCTATCCGGGCTCAAATTCGCGGGGTTTCCCGCTTTGGAGAAAAATCATGGCCAAGGGCAACGTAATCAAGATCAAGTTGGCATCAACTGCCGATACCGGGTTTTTCTATGTGACGAAAAAGAACTCCCGCACCAAGACGGAAAAGTTCTCAATGAAAAAGTATGATCCGGTTGTCCGCAAGCATGTGGAATTCAAGGAAACCAAGATCAAGTAATCTTGCTTGAAGAAACAAAATTGGAAGCGCCAGGTTCCGGCGCTTTTTTTGTTTGGATTTGAGGTTTGGACAAAAGGTGCCGGTCCAGATCATATGCAAACGAGGAGGCCACTCGAATAGCGATCCGGACCGGCGGACCCAGGGTTCAGGAGATGCGGCGGGCCTGAGCCGTTGGGCCTTTTTTGGAGAGCGGTTAAGCTCCTGAAAGGTGCTGGAGGGACGGCGCTCACTCTCTGGAAGGATCGCCGCCCCTCGCTCTAACTGTGTTCCCGGATTTGCAGGTGCTGAATTCTGGAGTTTCCGGGATCACTGGAACATAACTAAAACTATATGAATCTCCCCGATAGAAAGCCAGCATAACCTATGGTAAATGCTCGGACTTCTGGCGTTAAGCTTGACAGGTAAGGTAAATGGAAAACGCAGGAATTGAAGATATTGTGATTTACCACAACCCGGCTTGCGAGACGTCGCGCAACACATTGGCGATGATCCGCAATGCAGGCATCGAACCGCATGTCATCGAATATTTAAAATCGCCGCCTAACCGTGTTCTACTCGAGCGTCTCGTTTGCCGTATGAATATTCCGGTGCGGTCTCTCTTGCGAGAGAAAGGTACACCATTTGTGACGCTGGGATTGGGCAATGAAAATCTGGCGGACAGTGAATTGATCGATGCCATGTTGGAGCATCCGGTATTGATCAATCGACCGATCGTTGTTGCTGGTGGCAAAGTGAAATTGTGTCGCCCATCAGAACTCGTGTTGGATATCTTGCCAGCACCGCAGCAAGGTGAATTTGTCAAAGAAGATGGCGAGCGGGTTATTGATGCCAGCGGCTGTCGCGTGGCATCTGCATGAGTGAAATCGCCCTTTCCCGAAAGCTTGTTGCGGAATTGCTTGGCACGGCATTGCTGGTGGCAACTGTGGTGGGATCCGGGATCATGGCCGCCAAGCTGTCGCCGGATAATCAAGCTGTCGCATTGTTGTGCAACACAATACCAACCGGGGCAATGCTGGTGGTTTTGATCAGCATTCTTGGTCCAGTTTCAGGCGCGCATTTCAACCCGGCGGTCAGTCTGGTCATGGCTTTGCGCAGGGAATTCACTTGGCAGCATGCAGTTTACTTTTCAATGGCGCAAATCATCGGCGCTTGCGTTGGTTCGCTAGTGGCGCATGTGATGTTCGGCCTCGATGTTATGCAAACCTCTGCTACCGTGCGCAGCTCTGGCGGAGTTTGGTTTTCCGAAGTTGTCGCCACTTTTGTGTTGATTGGTGCCATACTCGGTGGATTGAAGAATGCGTCGGCCGCCATTCCGTGGCTGGTGGGCCTCACAATTACAGCTGCCTATTGGTTCACCGCCTCCACGTCTTTTGCCAATCCTGCCGTAACCATTGGCCGAAGTCTGACTAACAGTTTTGCGGGCATTGCTCCTGCCAGTGTGCTGGCATTTATAGTGGCCCAGTTTATTGGTGCAATATTGGGATGGCTGGTCTGGGGTTGGCTGTTTGGTGATGAATCGACAGCCCATCGTTCAAGTTCTTAAGATCATCAGCCACAAGAATTGACGCTATTGAGGACAATCAGAAGCAGTCGCAAGTGGCCATTGGTATTGGACCGGCGGGCGGTCAATTGAATCAAAATACCATCCCCAACGCCGTCACCCCCGCGCGGGCGGGGGTCCCGCTAACTAGTTGTAAGAAAGCGGGATTCCCGCCTTCGCGGGAATGACGGGTTTGGGTCGGGTGATATCATATGACCATCCGATGCTCTAGCAAGCGCTAATCCTGATCCTCAGGCTGCACGGGTGCCACTGCCACCTCTTCCCCATCAGCCTCTGGCTGCTCAGGCAGATGCATTTCCAGGGGGGCTTGCACTTCCGTGCCATCAAGCGGATCCTCATCATCCTCCAGCCCCTCTCCCATCTTGGGCAAGGGCAGATCAAATCCGGGTGGCAGATTGGCGTCCAGCAAACCTGCCGCCTTGAGTTCCTGCAGGCCTGGCAAGTCGGTGATTTCATTCAAGCCAAAATGCCGCAGGAATGCTTCCGTCACACCATAGGTGACGGGGCGGCCGGGAGATTTGCGGCGTCCGCGCATTTTGACCCAACCAATATCAAGCAGCGTATCCAGTGTGCCTTTAGAAATGGCAACGCCGCGAATGTCTTCAATGTCGGCCCGGGTGACGGGTTGGTGATAGGCAATTATCGCCAAAGTCTCGAGGCCCGCCTTGGTCAGCCGCTTTTGCTGCACGGTTTCACGGCGCAACACAAAGGCCATGTCAGCGGCGGTGCGCAACATGAATTTGCCTGCGACCTGAACCAGATTGACGCCGCGATTGGCATAATTTTCTGTGAGGTCGGAAAGCAGGCCTTGCACGTCCGTTTCGGCTGGCAAAAACTCTTGCAGTTTTTCGATGCTGACGGGTTCCGTGGCGGCAAAAAGTATCGCTTCGATGATGCGAAGATGTTGGCTGCGATCAGCACGCGGGTGGAAGGTAACGACAGCTCCCTGCTCTGCGCCAGCACTTGTTTCAACATCTTGATCAGTTTCTGTTGTCATGTCTTCGGATTGCAATTTAGGTTGCACGGTTGCTTTGTCCTGTTGTTAGGCTGGGCTGTTGCGGCGACGCATGAAAATCGGGTTGAAGGCTTGTTCCTGGCGAATCTCCATGACACCCTCGCGCACCAGTTCCAGACTGGCGGTGAAGCTGGATGCGCGCACCGAACGGCGCAGTTCTGGTGCAGCCAGATAGCGCTCCAGCCAACGGTCGAAGGTGCCCCAGTCATCCATGGTCCCTAAAAGCTTTTCCAGGGTTTCACGGGCTTCCTTGATCGACCAGACGGGCTGGCGTTTGACGGTGTAGGTCTGGTGCACCATCTTGCGCTTGCGCCGCTCGGCATAGGCCTTGAGCAAATCAAGCAGTGTGTCGCCATATTCTTTTTGAACTTCGATGACCAGCGGTTCAGGTGCACCCCGCTCAAAAACCTCACGTCCCAGTTGGTTACGGCCCATCAGTTTTTCAGCTGAATTTCGCATGGCGGCCAGGCGCTGCAAACGAAAGGCAAGGCGTTGCGCCATGTCCTGAGGTGCAGTTTCACCTTCCATGGGGGCTTGCGGAATCAGCAGCCGCGATTTCAGGTAGGCCAGCCAGGCTGCCATGACCAGATAGTCTGCCGCCAGTTCAAGCCGCATCTGGCGGGCCTGATCGATAAAGGCCAGATACTGGTTGGCAAGATCAAGAATGGAAATGCGGGCGAGATCAACTTTGTGGTGGCGTGCGAGGTCGAGCAACAAGTCCAAGGGTCCGGCAAAGCCGTCCAGATCGAGCATCAAGGCTTCGTCGTCAGCTTCTGGCAAGGCTGCAACACGCAATGGCCCGCCGCCATCGGGCCATGATTCGTTCGCCGCTTCTTCGGGGATCGTATCGTTCATGGCCTGTTTTTAGCCCTTCTGGAAGACGATGCCCACCCCAATCGCTGGAAAGCCACAGTTATCTGCAAAAGGCGTTCAAGCCGTTGCCTGATTGTCCTGCAGTTTCATCACAACTTCCAGGTCTTTCAGGGCCACCCGCTTGTCGTAGGCAATGGGTTTGCGCAAATGTCGAAGCGCAGATTTGGCGCGTGCCATGGATTTGCCTTTCAGGGGACCAGCAGCTTCTGCCACCTCATGCATTTCTGCCAGATCACCATTGCAATGCAGGACGACATCGCAGCCTGCGGCAAGTGCGCCTTTAGTCTTTTGTTCGTACGTCCCCTGCAAGGCTTTCATCGACAAATCATCACTCATCAGCAGGCCGAGGAAACCCAGCTGTTTGCGAACAACATCGCGCAGCACAATGCGCGACAGTGTTGCCGGATGTTTGGGATCGAGAGCCTCGTAAACCACATGGGCGGTCATTGCCATGGGACAATCGGCAAAACCGGCAAAGGTTTTGAAATCAACACTTTCAAGTGCGGCACGGTCAACTGACACCACTGGTAATTCGAGATGACTATCGACTTTGGCGCGGCCATGGCCCGGAATGTGTTTCATCACGGGCAATACACCGCCATCCAGCATGCCCGCGACGTGACTCCGTGCCAATGCCAGAATGATTTCGCCATTTGTTGCATAGGCCCTGTCACCGATGATGTTGTGGGCCCCGGTTTGTGGCACATCGAGGACAGGCAAACAATTCACGTTGATGCCCACTTCGGCAAGGTCATCAGCCATCAAACGGGCAGAATTGCGCGCGGCCCGCAAGGCATGGACAGCGCATTGGCCGTACAACTTTCCAAACAGGGCAGCAGCGGGATACTTGCGCCAATAGTTCTTGGGTGGGCCTAGTCGCTGTACACGCCCGCCTTCCTGGTCAATGAGGACCGGGGCATCCTTGCGTCCCACCAATGATCGAAACTCAGCTGTGAGTTCCTTGAGCTGATCCGGCGTTTGGCAATTGCGACCAAAGAGAATCAGCCCCCATGGCTGAAACGCGCTGAAAAATTTCTTCTCGTCTGACGTGAAACTCGTGCTCGCGCAGCCAGAGATAAATGCGCTGATCAATCTGGAGGTCATTCCAAAATCCGTTTTCCTGGCAGTCCTGGCCCAGATCCAAGTCTGCACTCATGAATCGTTTGCGGGTTATTTAGTATCAATGGCTGTAAATTCAAGTTGGTTTCCAACAACCACGGCAAGTTTTCCGGCTTCGTACGTAGAAACCGCTCAACAAGATGTTGCCAGAGATTTCAAGCTAACGTTTACGCACCAGGCAATCGCGCTCACCGCCTGCAAACAGCTTGCTGCAAAAGGCGTCCGCTGCTGCCTTTGAGTCCATGCCACCCACATTCAGGCGAAAACGTGTGGAACCACCAACTTCCGCTTCAGATATGATGGCACTGGCACCTTGAAAAGTGCTTGCGTGCTTCGAACGCAAGCGGCCGAACTCTGCCGTTGCCTCGGCTTTCGAGCGGAAAGAAGCCAACTGGGCCACAAAGCCATTGTTTGATGCGACTTGCACGTCTTCAACAGGCTTGGGAGCAACTTTCGGTGCAATGATTTTGGCGGGTGGTGTTACAGGTTTGGGAACCGTCGTTTCAGCAACAACCGGTTGCTGAACCTCGGCTGTATCGGTCCCGTTGAGCAAATCAATCAGGGTTTTCTTTTTCTTTGCAGGGGCTTGTTGCGTCGGCGGTTCAACTACTGGCGGTGTTGTGACCTGAGCGTTGGAATTTCCCCCAACTTCAAACAAACTGTCCCCCGTGGTGTTTGTCGCAATATCGGAATTGTCAAGCTTTGCCAGCTTCTTCGGCGCGACCTTGGCCTGCTTGTTGACGGGAACCAGAACAACAGGACTTGCGCCCAGGTCTTTTTCGACTTCCTTTTTGGCAATAATCTTTTTGGGTTTTGGAGCCGCCTCAATCTTGCGCAGCTTGGGTGACGGCAAACCTGCCGTCTCGGGAGTGTCTGCTATGGCTTCAGTTTCAACGGAAGGTGTTGGCGTTTCTATTGCGTCGGGAGTTTTTGTGTCAGTCGAAGCCACATCCTCTGGAACAGTTGGTGTTTCGGGTGCAACAGGTGTTAGCGGTTTCAGGACATCAAGGGGGGGCGGAGCTGCAACTGCCGCCTGACTTTCGCCGGCGGCAGGAGATATCACTTCAGATGACTGCTTGTTGGGGGCTTCTTCAAGAGACCCTTGGGGGCTTGGATCGCCCGGTGGTGCAGGTATTGGCAGCGGATCTGAACTGTCCCCTGCCGGCGCAAGTGGCGTTGGGGTTTGTCCGGCATCGCCCGCAGGCAACACAGGATCTGGAACCGGAAGCGGCAGCGCGGCATCAGGTGCCAAAGGCACTTCCTCCGTCGGAACAACGTCGCCTTTCAAGACTTCGCGATCACCGACAATCCGGTCATAGATCTGTTTTTTGGTGGGAGCACCCGGTGTTTCAGCCGCCGTCAAAGACCGGTCAGGTGCCACTTTGGCTGCCGTATCTGGCGCCTCAACCACTGGCAATTGCTGCTGTTCAGACGTCGATTGGGACATCAAGGGCTTGATCGTGGTTGTGTAATACCAGACACCTGCAAAAGCAGCGGCAAGGGCCAGCAACAACAATCCCAGCAAAATCCACGGACCTTTGTTGCGGGGCGCTTCATCATCATAACCCGCTTCAACTTCACGGTAAGCTTGCTGATAATCTGTTGCAGCACGCCGCGGACCCCGCGATGCCGGTTCTTCGAACAGCTCATCATTCGGCTCGTCATCATACAACACTGGACCAGGGTTGGACGGCGTGCGCAGCGGCGGACGGTTGGCCCGCAAGGGCGAAAGGCCGGGTCCACCGGCCGGAGAATTCAATTGTCCAGCGCCGCGTGCTTCAAGGCCAAAACCTGGATTCATGCCCTGTTGTGGCGGCGTTGCCCCAGGCTCACCCGGTGGTGCGTAATTCGGATTGATCCCCGGTCTTTGCTGCATGCCGCCCGGCAAGGCCGATGGCATTCCCAGTCGTGGTGCGGGCTGTTGCTGATAATTTCCGGCTGGCGCACCGTAGGGGCGCTGCATGGGCGGCGCACCATAGGGTTGCTGGCCATATTGCTGGGGCTGCACGGGATAACCCGTGGCAGGATCAATCGGCCTGTAATTGGAAGCTGCGAAACCGCCATTGCCATTGTTGCCATAGGGCTGCTGCTGCGGAAAATACGGCTGCTGAACATTGGGCTGTTGGTAGGGTTGCTGGGGGCGTGGTTGCTGGTAGCCACCCGGTGCTGTGCCGAGAGGTGGTCTGGCGGGAGCCAATTGCGGCGTTGCGACAGTCGGTTGAACATTAACCTGTGCAGGTTGCACTTGAATAGGAGGTGGCGCGGCTGGCGGTACGATGGTGCGTTGTTGGACCACTGGTGCAACCGTTGGGCTTGCGTCTTCTTCTGCGAAGCTGAATTTTGGTTTTGCGTTTGCAGCAACTTGCCGGGGCGGCGACACTGGTTTTGGTGGCGCAACGGATGGAACAGGTAGTTGCGCCTGCTCTGCCCGCTGCTTGGCAACTTGAATGCGTTGTTCGGCAAATTTTTCCGATGCATCGCGCTGGGCGCGCAAACGCTCAGCCAGTTTCTCTGGCGAAACTGTAGGTGTGGTGGGACGTGGGGGTGGCGCTTTGGCAGCCGGGCGCGGCGCCATGGGTGCCGGCTTTACTGCCGGTGCGACCTTGAATTCCACTTTTGGTGGCAGTGCACGTGGCACCAGTGCCCGTGGCGCAGTGGATGCCGGGCTTCGAGGTGCAATTGGTGCCGGCGTGACTTTGCGATAGTCTTCGCCAATCCGCGGCAAATCCTTGGCGGGTGTACTTGCCGGAAGCGTTGTTCCAATGCCCAGTCTTTCGCGCCAATTGCGCTTGTCCGGGTCCTTGGGTGTTTCCTGATCCATCTAGCTTATAGCCCCATCCTACATATTCTCGGCAGGCGTCAGGCCGAGAATCTCAAGTCCATTGGCAAGACAATACCTTATTGCGCTCAAAAAAGCGAGCCGTGTCAATGTCAATTCAGCATTACCTTCAACAATGAAGCGCAATTGCGGCGCTTCTTTGCCTTTGTTCCACAGCGCATGAAATTCACTTGCCAACTCATGGATATAAAACGATATTCTGTGTGGTTCATGGGCGGCTGCGGCAGCCTCCAGAAAGCGTGGAAAAGCTGCAATTTTACGCGTTAACCCTATTTCCAAATCGTCCGTTAACAGTGCAAAATTCGGCAATTCGGCAGTTCCCAGAACGATTCCCTGCTCTGCACCTTTACGCAAGACCGAACAAATCCGGGCATGGGCATATTGCACATAGAACACCGGATTGTCCTTCGATTGCTCAGTCACTTTGGCAAAATCAAAATCAAGAGGCGCTTCATTTTTCCGCATCAGCATCATGAATCGCACAACATCACTGCCGACTTCATCGACGACCTCACGCAAGGTGACGAACTCCCCTGCCCGCTTCGACATGCGAACTGGTTCGCCATGACGGAAAAGCTTCACCAGTTGGCAAAGCCTGACCACCACCTTCACTTTGGCATTGCCGCGCAGAGCCGCACCCAGTGCTTCGAGCCTTTTGACATAGCCACCGTGGTCGGCACCCAGCACGTAGACCAATTCCTCAAAGCCACGGGAAATCTTGTCATTGCTATAGGCCACGTCGGAAGCAAAATAGGTGTAGCTGCCGTCTGATTTCATCAACGGCCTGTCAACGTCATCGCCGAATGTTGTGGCGCGGAACAGGGTTTGCTCGCGGTCTTCCCAGTCTTCAGGCACTTCGCCCTTGGGCTTGTCGAGTTTGCCCTTGAAAATATGTCCTTCTGCTTCCAGCCTGCCTATGGCGATTTTGACCGCTCCAGAGTCATGGGCTGAGCGTTCGGAAAAAAACACTTCATGCTGAATGTTCAAAGCCGCCAAATCTTCACGGATCAGATCCATCATCATGGCAATGGCCTTGTCACGGAAAATGGCCAGCCATTCGGTTTCGGCTACACCGACGTATTTTCTGCCGTGTTCCCCGGCAAGTGCGGCACCAACAGGCTTTAGATAATCACCGGGATAAAGGCCTTCTGGAATCTCGCCAATGGTTTCACCCAAGGCTTCAAGATAGCGCAAGTGGGTTGAACGGGCCAGCGTATCGACCTGGGAGCCAGCATCATTGATATAATATTCCCGGGTGACAGCAAATCCTGTTGCTTCCAGCAAGCTCGCCAATGCATCACCAAACACCGCGCCCCGACAATGGCCGACATGCAAAGGTCCGGTTGGATTGGCTGATACATATTCGACGTTGACCTTGGCGGATCTGCCAAAGTTCGAACGGCCCCACTTTTCTTTTTCCCGAAGCACTGCCTGCAAGACCCGTGGCCAGACTTCATCCTTGAGTGAGGCATTGATGAATCCGGGTCCGGCAATGGCGAGGCTCTTGACGTCATCGGCGGTGGAAAGTTTTTGAATGAGTTTTTCAGCCAACACACGCGGGTTAAGTCCAGCGGGCTTGGCCAACACCATGGCAGCATTGGTTGCAATATCGCCATGGGACGAATCGCGTGGCGGTTCGGCAGCGATTTTTGACAGGTCGAGATTTTGCGGCAAGGCGCCTTCGTC
>JANONM010000496.1:0-3810 GCA_031420855.1 Hyphomicrobiales bacterium | reverse complement strand
CACCGTTTTAACCGCTGGCTGGAGCACTATGCGCCGAGCGGGCTTTATCGCAGGGCCATGCTGATCCTCATCGTGCCAGTTCTCTTGCTGCAAACCTTGATGGCAGGTTTTATTCTTGATCGCTATTGGGACAATGTGACGAAAGTGCTGGGTCGCTCGTTGTCACGCGAGATTGGCTTGATGATTGACATTTATCAAAAGTCTGACCGTTCTCCGGCGGCCATTGCCGCCATCGAAGGCATGGCGACGCAACGCTTGCGCCATGATTTGAAAGTGTTGCGCGGCACCACGCTTCCCGCATCGGTAAAGCCGCCGTTTTACTCGCTCTTCGATGTGAAGATGCAGAAATACCTCAACAGCGAAACCGGACGTCCGTTCTGGCTCAACAGCAATACGCCTGACGGCAAGGTCGAGATTCAGGTTGAAGTTGAACCGGGCCTGATATTCCAGTTGAAGACCGAGGCGGACCGGGCCCGTGCCACCTCCACGCCGTTTCTCTTGCTGCTGATGCTGGGAGCCACGGCTCTGCTGCTGTCCATCGCGGCCTTGTTTCTGCGCAACCAGATCAGGCCCATCCTGGAATTGGCCGAGGCTGCAAAAAACTTCGGACTTGGTCGAGATACAGCGTCCTACCGGCCTCGGGGCGCCACGGAAATCCGGGCGGCGGGATTGAGCTTCCTCGATATGCGGCGGCGCATCGCACGGCATGTGGAACAACGCACCGCCATGCTGGCTGGCGTGTCGCATGATCTCAGGACCATTCTCACGCGTTTCCGCCTCGAACTTGCTGTCTTGGGCGACAATCCGAAAATTCATCCGCTCAAGGAGGATGTGGATGAAATGCAGCATATGCTTGAAGACTATATGGCGTTTGTCAAAGGCGATGGCGGCGAGCAAGTGGTGCCCCTGTCAATTCCTGAGGCCCTTGCTGCAACAATTGAATCGGTGGAGCGGGATCGCCCTGATTCAGACGCAGTAATTGAATTGGGTGACTTGCCTTTAATCCCGGTAAAACTCAAACCCAACGCCTTTCGCCGCCTGTTGTCCAATCTCATCGGCAATGCGGCGCGTTATGGCTTGAAGGTGCGGGTGACGGGGGAAATCAAGGACGAGCGCTTGTGGCTCTATGTCGATGACAATGGTCCCGGCATAGCACCTGAAGACCGCGAGCATGCCTTCCGCCCCTTTGTGCGCCTCGACAATGCCCGCAATCTGGATGAAACCGGAACCGGACTTGGCCTCGCCATCGCCCTTGATATCGCCCATGCCCATGGCGGCGATATAGCGCTGGAAAACAGCCCGATGGGCGGTTTGCGGGTTGCCGTGAAATTGCCGCTCAGTTAAGCAGCTCTCACCGCTTTTCGAAAGTTTTGCTTTCATGTCCACACTATCCGGTGCCGATGGCCTGTTGGCCTTTCTGATGTTTCTCGGAGCCGTGCTCTATACCTCGGTGGGCCATGGTGGTGCTTCAGCCTATATCGCCTTGATGGCGCTGTTTGGTTTGCCGAGTTCCGTCATGCGGCCTACGGCGCTGGTGCTGAATATCCTGGTCTCAAGCCTCACGTCTTTTCGCTTTATCAAAGCCGGGCTGTTCAGGTGGCGCACCGTCTGGCCGTTTCTGATCGGTGCCATCCCCATGGCCTTTCTGGGGGGATCCATCCAATTGCCGGGGCAATACTATCGACCACTGGTTGGCGTGGTGCTGCTGGTTGCGGCGGCGCGGCTGTTGTGGAAAGGCGAATTGCGCAGCAGCGGTGAAATAAGAAATGTTCCCGTGCCAATTGGCATCGTCGCAGGGGCGGGCATTGGTTTTCTCTCGGGTCTCACAGGCACGGGCGGTGGCATATTCCTGTCGCCGCTCTTGTTGATATTTGGCTGGAGCGAAACCCGTGTGGCCTCTGGCATCGCCGCCGTGTTTATTCTCTGCAATTCCATCGCAGGTCTTTTGGGCAATGTGGCTTCGGTCAAAGCCCTGCCAGCAGAACTCCCCCTCTACGCCGCAGCCGTTCTGGCAGGTGCCGTGATCGGCTCCACCTTCGGCATCGGCAAGCTGCCGACAAATACAATCTTGCGGGCTCTGGGCGTGGTGCTGACGATAGCCGGGGTGAAGTTGATCGGGGTTTATTGAGGGAGGTGGGGGGACGCGCGATGACTTTTTCTAAACGTCCGAGCGCACCAATTCCTGTATCGGTCCGCGTTCCTTGCCTGACATTTCAGTAATGCGGCGATCTTGCGTCATGATTTCGGTGCGGGCGAAATCTTCGATTTCATCGCGTTCGAGGCCCACGGCATTGATCTTGCGGCGCGAGGATTTGCTGCCGTCGGCATAGGTCACATCGTAGAAGACAAAGTTGTCTTCCTGCTTTTTCTGTTTCTTGGCCATTTTAATTGTCCTTTGGAGTCTCTGGGGTGTCCGGCAACGGCGTGCCCTCGTCGGGCGCATCGGGTTTGCGGGCAGAGGATTTTTCGTCACGGCGTGCCTGCTTGTCGAGGGCAGCACGTTGTTTGGCGCGCTCGCGATTGCTGCGCTCCTGCCGATAATTCGGAGGAAATGGCATGGGCCTTGTCCTTTGTCTCATAGTGCTTCCGGCCCAGGAGCGGGCGGGAAGGCGTCATCTTCAATTGGCTGGGGGACTAGGATTCGAACCTAGACTAGCGGAGTCAGAGTCCGCGGTCCTACCGTTAGACGATCCCCCAAGGATCGGGCGGGGTTAGACCCCGTTCGGATGAGCTGGGTGATAGCGGCGTCCGGGCTCGGTTGCAAGTTGTTTGGCAGGCGATGTTACCTTGTGGGCAGGGCCGTCGCATATGGCCGCCAAAGGGACCTCATCCGTCTCGGGCTTCGCCCGATCCACCTTCTCCATTTTCAATGGAGAAGGGACAAAACCCAAGAAATCGTCCCTTCTCCATCGCAGATGGAGAAGGTGGCGCAACGCGCCGGACTGTGTACGCCGTAGCCCCCTTGGGCGAAGGGGTATGAGGTCCCTTTGGCGGCCAAATGCGACAGACCTACCGCTGCGGGGTGGGAGAACAATGTAAATCGAAAAGTCCAGTCCTTAACTGCGGAACTGTTTCAGCAGATTGGCGAGGCTTTCTTGTTTGTTGGCGATTTGGGCGGCTGTTGGGGCAGCAGCAGGCGCAGGGCTGGGGGTGACGGGATTGCGGCGTATGCTGGTTTGGACCGGTATGGCCATAGCGGCGGGTTGGGGCATGGCCCGTTGCGGGGCCTGGCCAAAGCCGGTTGTGGCAGGGTTGACTGCACCAGCCGCAGCCGGAACCATGACGTCGGCCATTGGTATCGCAGTTTCAGCTGAATAGCCTGTGGCATCGGGGTTAAAGCTTTGGTTGCGCCAGCGGCTGACGATTTCATGCAGGAACGTGTCGTCGGACAGGTCCTTGGCCCAATTGGCGGTGAAGGATGCCGTGTTGGATTTTGGCAATTCATGGGCGGGCAGCATGTCAAACTTGATGCGGGTGGGAAGCGCCACGCCTTCACCAAAGGTGATGGCTTCGCCTGTGCCCATGGTGGGCATGAATTCGAGCAAGCTGGCAGCGGCGTCGGAAATCCCGGCTTTCAGGATTTCCTGGTCGCGTTCATTGGTCAGGCGCAGCGCGAAAATCGTGTTGCATTGGGAGAGGATGGTTGGATCAAGTTCCGCCGGACGTTGCGTCACGATGCAAAGCGACACGCCATATTTGCGGCCTTCCTTGGCGATTTTTGAAATGGCGCGTTTTGTCGGTTCAAAACCCGTGGTCTTGTCGTTGGGAACGTAGCGATGGGCTTCTTCGCAAATGAAGGTGATGGGGATT
>JANONM010000495.1:0-1910 GCA_031420855.1 Hyphomicrobiales bacterium | reverse complement strand
CCGAACCTGTTCAGCCGAATGCAGAGCGTTGGTCTCAGCCGCCCGATAGGTCTCAACACCGGGGCCTAAACCTCAGCCTCTTCCCCCTCCCCCTCCGAAATCCGCTCCACGCTCACCACATGTTCGTCCTCTGCCGTATTCAGCACGATGACGCCTTGGGTGTTGCGGCCAGCTTTTCGGATGTCGTGCACGGGACAGCGGATGAGTTGCCCACCGTCGGTGACCAACATGATTTCGTCATTCTCGTCGATGGGGAATGATGCAACCAGCGGTCCGTTGCGGTCATTGACCACCATGGCCGTGATGCCTTTGCCGCCCCGGTTGGTGGTGCGGTATTCATAGGCTGACGTACGCTTGCCATAGCCATTGGCTGAAACCGTCAAGATCACCTGTTCCGCCGCACCAAGTGCCGCATAGCGTTCCTGGCTCAACATTTCAACGGTTGCGGCTTCGTCTTCACCCTCGGCCACCTCTGCTGACGGGTCCTCTCCAGCGACGGCCCGCGACATTTTTACAAAAGCCTGCCGCTCTTCTGCTGTTGCTTCCACATCACGCAAGATGGCCATGGAAATCACCTTGTCGCCATCATCAAGCTTGATGCCACGCACCCCCACCGAGTTCCGTCCCTGGAAGATGCGAATATCATTAACGGCAAAGCGGATACATTGGCCTTGCGCCGTTGTCAGCAACACGTTGTCTTTCTCTGTACACAGATCAACACTGACAATATGATCGCCCTCCTCCAGCTTCATGGCGATTTTGCCGCCGCGATTGATCTGTTCGAAGTCTTCCAGATCATTGCGCCGCACCGTGCCGCCATCGGTGGCAAACATCAGAAAAGGCTTGTCTGCTCCTTCGGCAATTTGAGGCAGCGGCAAGATAGTGGTGATGCGCTCCTTCTGGTCGAGCGGCAAAATGTTGATCATGGCCTTGCCGCGCGATTGCGGCGTGCCAATCGGCAGCCGCCACACCTTCATCCGGTAAACCATGCCCTCCGACGAGAAAAACAAAATCGGCGTATGGGTATTGGCCACAAACATCTTGGTGACAAAATCCTCGTCGCGCATCTGCACGCCAGCCCTGCCCTTGCCGCCGCGACGTTGCGCCCGGTAAGCCGAGAGCGGCACACGTTTGACATAGCCTGTGTGAGAAACCGTGACGACCATATCCTCGCTCTGGATCAGGTCTTCGTCTTCAACCTCGCCTTCGTTCTCAACAATTTCAGAACGACGCGGCGTGGCAAATTCGCTTTTGATGGACGCCAGTTCATCCCGGATGAATTGGCGGATGCGGGTGCGTGAACCCAATATATCCAGATAATCCTTGATCTCAGCCGCCAGCTTTTCAAGCTCCGCTGTTATTTCCTCCAACCCCAATTGCGTGAGGCGTTGCAGGCGCAAATCCAGAATGGCGCGGGCTTGCTCGTCCGACAAGCGATAGCTGCCATCTTCTTTCAGGCGATGCCGGGGATCAGCAATCAACGCAATGAGCGGTTCAAGTTGTTTCGCAGGCCAATCGCGGCCCATCAGGGCTTCACGGGCTTCTGCCGCATCCTTGGAAGCCCGGATCAACCGAATGACTTCATCAATATTGGCAACGGCAATCGCCAGCCCCACCAAAATATGCGCCCGGTCCCGGGCTTTCCGCAGCATAAACTTGGTGCGCCGGGTGATCACTTCCTCGCGGAAAGCGATGAAGTGTTTCAAAAGATCGATGAGATTGAGTTGCTCCGGCCGGCCATTCGCCAGCGCAATATTGTTGATGCTGAATGAGGATTGCAGCTGGGAGAATTTCCACAGCTGGTTCAGCACGATTTCAGGCTCGGCATCGCGCTTCAGCTCGATGACAACCCGCATGCCTTCACGCGAGCTTTCATCGCGGATATCTGAAATGCCCTCGATCTTCTTGTC
>JANONM010000494.1:0-7000 GCA_031420855.1 Hyphomicrobiales bacterium | reverse complement strand
ACATGCGCAGCGGCTCCTGTGTGGATTGTTCTTGCACCCTCGGGGTGCAACACTTGCAGCGGCCGTTTCGTCACTGTTGCCAGCTTTCTGATCGGGCTTGGGCCTGTCCCTGCTGTCGCTGTCTTTAATAAAGTGGACTGTCACTGTTTTTGGCTGTCACTGTTTTTGGCCGTTACTTGTGGAGTGAAGTGGTTGTTGATGGATTATTGTGTTGGGGGTTGTTCAAGGAATAAAATCAGAGAGCTGGTTTCGTGGCATACACCCTGCCCTCCCCGCGAAGAGCGGGTAGGGGTGAGAAGGTGCAGGTTTTCACCCCTCCCCATTCTTTGGGGAGGGGCAGGGGTGGGGTGCTTCAGCAAACTCCGCTGCCAGTTGTTTTGTCCCCGGCATCCGGCACCTCACCTCACCCCGCCCGCTGCACCAATTCCCGCGCCGTTGCTTCATTTGTTATGAGCACGTTGCATTTGACGAATTTCATGCCGCCGAGGATGGCTCCGATCTTGTCGTTGCCGCCGGCGGCGATGACGCGTTTTGGGACGGTGTGCAGGGCTTTGACGGGCATCGACATGACGCGGGAGTTGATGGGGTGATCGACCAGTTCGCCATTGGCATCAAAAAAGTTGAACAGAAGATCGCCGACTGCTCCTTTTGCCGCGAGGGCGGCGCGGTCTTCTTCGGTGAAGAAGCTGAATTGAAACGACGTGGAGCTGCTGCTGATGCTGGCCAGACTGAGCAGGGCCATTTGCATATTCCGCGCGTGGTCGAAAACCGTTGCAAGGCCACAGCGTTCGATCAGGGCCTCACGGGTTTCGGGGCTGTCGACAATGGCGGGGGCCGTCAGCAGATAGCAATCGGCACCGACGGTCTTGGCGAATTGCCAGGCAAATTCGGCGGGGTTGAACCTGCGAGCTTCAACAATGCCGCCCAGCAGCGAAACCACTTCAACGCCCCTGAGATTGCGGGGAGAGAGGGATTGCAGGGACTGGTACAAGGTATGTCCCCAACCCACACCGAGGACGAAATCATCCGTGAGCTGATCAGTTGTGTACATGCCCGCTGCCATGCCGATGGCCTTGCCGATATTTGCAGGGTCTGAAGGTTCTGGCACCACATGGGCATCCAGCAGGTTGAAAGCGCTTTTTAATTCGCGCTCCAGGGTCAGGCACTCGGTAATTTCGCCCTCAATCCAGATTTTGACTTCGCGCTGCTTGATGGCTTCATTAAGGTTGCGCACCACGGTGACGCGGCCAATACCAAGCTTGTCGGCGATTTCGTTTTGGGTCAGGCCTTCAACATAATACATCCAGGCAATGCGCAAACGGTTGCGCGCGACCCGCCCTGCGACACGTTCCACTGGCTCGTCTTGAATGGGGGGTTGCGCCGGATTGGCCATGGGCAACTTTCTGGTTAAAAGATACAATAATGCACACCCTAGCACTTTTGTTTCGTTTCGATAGGGCCTCAAATTCACCCTAAAGCGCCGCAATGTTGATAACTTGGATGACAAATGATCGTGAAACGAAACATTTGCATCCTGCGAATACATTTAGTAGGGTAATTGAAATCAGCAATGTCCCCCACCCTAAAACAGTAATACGAGGGGGCATGCGGGAGGAAGTTTGACGGTGTTTATCCAGCAATCTTGTTCAATTCGGCATTTCGCGCAGCCACTCCCTGTCTGCGCCGAAAAACCTTCGCGATGTCAGGCCTTGCATGACGCGACGGACAATCAGTTCAGGCCAAATTACACGGAGGAAATAGCATGACGAAAATTGCAAAGGGGCAGCTGACACGCCGCTCGCTGTTGAAAACAACAGCGGCAACGGGTGCTGCACTCGCCGCGACCGGCGGTGTCAATATGTTCAATATCAATTCTGCCTTTGCGCAGATGAAGAACCCGGCTGATGTGTTGGCGAAGATCAACGTCGGCACCTTTGTAAAAAAAGAGTACCGGGATCAGTACAAACTCGGTGACAATGATGAACTGTGGGATCCCAAGAAGGACTGGATCCGCACCGCCGACTGGGAAGCCATCCGCAAGGAACATGCCGGCAAAACCGTGCGTTTCGCTGTAGGTGCCGCCGACCGCGAATCGGCCCAGGAGCAGACACTGCCCTTTGCTGAACTTTCGGGCATCAAGATCGACGTTGTGTCGATTCCGGACGACTCAATGTATGACAAGGTCGTGGCTGAGTTCCTTTCGGGCAACGCGGGCTTTGACGCCATCCAGTTCTTCTCGCCCTGGCTTGGTGACTTTGCGGCACAGGGCTTCCTGAAGCCCCTCGATGAATATGTGGCGAAGTGGGCCTTGCCGTTTGATGACTGGTATGAAACCTATCAGCGCAACTACGGCCATTGGGGTGACAAGGGGATTCTGGGGATTCCCTTCGACTGCGACATTCAGCAGGTGCACGTTCGCCCTTCGATCTTCAAGAAGATCGGAATCAATGAGATAGATCGCGTCAACACGATCCCCTCCTATGACGAAATGCTGCGCATCGCGCCTGAGCTGAACAAGGCAGAAAAAGGTGTGGCTGGTATTGGCCTGATGGCTGGCCGTGGTTTCTGGGCCACCTATGCCTGGGAACACATTGCTGCCCAATACGGCATGATGCTGTTCAACGACAAGTGGGAACCCATCTTCAACGGCGATGCCGGTGTGAAGGGCCTCGAAATGCTCACCGCCCTCTCCAAGCATGCCATCGAAGGCGTTGCCGCTGCCGATTGGCCAACCAACCGCGCGGCCATGTTGGGCGGCCAGATTGCCTGCAACATTTCGTGGCAAGAAACTGGTACACAGGCCACACGTCCTGACCAGTCGAAGATCGGTGATGACATCGTGACACTCTATGAACCACGCGTTGCCGGTGGCACCTATGCACCGCCGAACATCGCTGGTTCAACCTCGGTTGTCGCTTCGACCTCGCCAGAGCCGGAAGCAGCCTTCCTCATGCTCGCCTTCCTGACAACGTCGTCGATCATGGCCATGAACGAAGCCAACGCCAATGGCGTCGCCCCAGGGACCTTGTCTGTGCTGAAAAACGAGAAGCTTCGCAGCGTCTCGCAGCCTGCCAAGGTCTGGTCGGAGTCGCTGGATTACGCCTGGTGCGCACCGCGCATTCCTTCAGGCTTCCAGGTCGAGCAGGAAATCGGCTTCCTCGTCAACGAAGTGATCGTTGGCACGAAGAAGCCGAAGGAAGCACTCGATGAAGCCGCTGGCAAGGTCAAGGCCATCATGGAAAAGAACGGCTTCTACAAAGGTGCCGACCCCATGAACTATGCCGCGACAGAACCTGGCCTGTGGATCGGCAAGGGCAAGAAACTGCCATTCTGATCATTCCTGAATCTTGTGGCCGGGGGAAACCCCGGCCATTTTTTCTTAAGTGAGCTGATGAGATACAATCAATTTTTTGAAGTTTGAGACCTAACCATAATCCGTCATTCCCGCGAAGGCGGGAATCCAACTTGAGGCATGTGAGTATGTGTGAAGTTGGATTCCCGCCTTCGCGGGAATGACGATGTTGGATGTTGTAAATTGATTCCAATTGGAACAGACTGATCGACGTTATGACCACTCTTCCACTCCCCATCCGCCGCCGCTCAGCCTTCATGCGCAAGGCCTTCCCGTATTTCATGGTAGGTCCGGCGGTGGTTTATCTTCTCGGCATCACACTTTGGCCCGGTATCTTTGCGCTTTACCGCTCTTTGTTCACTGGCAAATTCGACTGGCACCAGGGCAAAAACTTTGTCGGCTTTGAAAATTACGGCATACTTTTTGGTGACGAACATTTCTGGATTGCAGTCTGGAACACACTGCTGCTGGGCTCAATCACACTCGCCATTGAATTCGTCATCGCCCTTTTGCTCGCTGCACTTGTCTATCGTTCACCCTGGGTGAAGGGCTGGCGCATCCTGTTCATGCTGCCCATGCTGTTCATGCCGTCGGCAGTGGGTTACCTGTGGAAACTGATATTCAACGATGGCCGCGTGATGGCCGATCTGTTCAATCGCATCGGCCTGGTTGACGGCGGCATCGACTGGATGGCCCACGTTCTCAACGCGCGCTTTGTGCTTGTGCTTACAGACGTATGGCAATGGACGCCATTTCTTTTCATCATTCTGGTCGCGGGCCTGCAAGGCCAGGACAAGGAAATTGAGGAAGCGGCAAGGCTCGACGGCGCATCCTTTGGGCAGATGTTCTGGAACATCTCGCTGCCCCTGCTGCGCCCCATCATCGCCATCGCCTTGGTGCTGCGCGGCATTGACCTTCTCAACAACATGTCAGCCGTGAATATCATCACGCAAGGCTCGCCTGCGGGTGCCACCGAAACGCTGAGCTTTTTCATCTACCGCACGGCCTTCCGCAGTTTCGACCAAGGCTATGCTTCGGCAGCTTCTGTGTTGCTGCTGATTGCCACCATAATTCTTGCACAGGTCCTCGTGCGCAAATTCTTCAGATCGGGAACTGAAACATGAGCAAGCGCATGGACGGCCCGCGCTGGGGCTGGATCGCATTGACCATCTGGGGGCTGTTTGCGTTACTGCCCATCATCTATTTCGCGTCAATCGCCCTTCGCCCGCGCAATGAAATCATTGCTCCCCAACCGATTTACTTTCCGACGTTGACCACGGAAACCTGGGCCAAGATCTGGACCGAGTGGCCGATTGGCCTGTATTTTTACAACTCGGTTGTCGCGATCACCGGCAGCGTGATCATCTGCCTTGTGCTTGGCGTGCCCGCTGCCTATGCGCTGGCCCGCTACAAGTTCAAGGGCAATGCCGATATCGGCAACTTCATCCTCTCCACCAAGATGATGGCACCCGCAGCCGTGGTGGTTCCCATGTTCTTCCTGTTCGGCAAACTGGGGCTCATCGATTCTGTCTGGGCCCTCATGCTCATATATGCCGCCATGAACCTCTCCATCGTGGTGTGGATTGTGCGCAGTTACATGATCGACATCCATCCTGAAATCGAGGACGCAGCCCGCACCGATGGCGCGTCTGACTTGCGCATTCTCTGGGAAATCATCATCCCCATGTGTTTGCCCGGCATTATCACGGCGGCGGTCATTGCGGCGATCTTTGCCATGAACGAGTATCTGTTCACGCTGATCATCGCGTCAAAGAACGCCTATCCGCTATCGGTGGCGCTGGCCAATTTCTCCGGCGGCTCTGATGGCATCATCTACAACGCGATTGCGCTCGTAGGCTTCCTCGCCTTCTTCCCGGCCCTGCTGCTGGTGATATCGATCCAGAATCACTTGTCGCGCGGGCTTACGATGGGGGCGGTGAAGGGGTGAACTGGTCAAGTTCGCCAATTGAACTCAAATCAGCGGCAGCTCAGCCAGCTTGATTGACAAGTCCGGGGCAAACGGCATTTCGAGCCTTTCATTTGGCTCCACAACGCGCCGCTCCAGATAGCCTTCGGCGGAAGGCTTGCTGAAGCAGTGGGTGCGCAGGGTTTCAGCGTCAATCACCCAAAGCATGGCTACAGCGTGGGTCGCATAAATCTGTGCTTTTCGTCCGGTGTCGTAGCGCATGGAGGTGTCAGCAACTTCGACGGCCAGCAAAATGGTTTTAGGGCGGATGTCAACAATTCTGGTTTTACTTGGGAAAAAAACGAAATCCGGTTCAAGAAAACCATTCTGGTCCAGCCGCAAGGTTGTTTCTTGGGCTATTTCAAGGCCATCCGGCAAGCGCCTGGCCCACCATTTGTTGAGCGAAATTTTGATATGCTCATGTTTTGCACCTTTGGGGGACATGGGCACCACCTCGCCGTCGATCAGTTCAAAGCGCTCATCTTCATCAATGATCCCGGCCTGAACCATGGCCTCGATTTCGGCCAAGGTCCACAGCCTGCGCTCCAAGCCTTCGGCGGCGCGGGTGGTTTTCGGGTGATCAGGGGGGCGGAAATGGCTGTTCATGAGGGTAATGTAGCATGAGGGCAGTTTTGCGTCACCTTGGTTTGTATGTGTTGCTTGCTGATGGCGGGATGTACTGTTGTTGGTGATCCTGATCCAGAACCTTTTGTCGCGTGGCTTGACGATGGGGCCGCGAAGGGGTGATAGCGATTGTTGCGTATTTCTGCTGAATTTGGCATGCTGCGATGCAGAGGTCGTCCATGGCAACATTGAACATTTCAGTACCTGAACAAATGAAGGATTGGGTCGAAAACCACATTGCTGATGGACAATTCAGCAATGTCAGTGATTTCGTTCGCGATCTTATTCGCAAGGCGCAGAGCCAAGAAGCGGAGAGAGCCTATTATCAGTCAGCCGTTGATGCAGGCATGGCCAGCGGTTTTCGCGAGACTACGTTGGAAGACATTTTGCCAGACATCAAAAGACGCACCGGTCGCGCATGAAGCTGAGAATTTCGGCGCTGGCTGATGCAGATCTTGATCACTTGTATTCGCAGGGAATAATGCGCTTTGGCGAAAAAGCTGCAGACGAGTACATAAGCGAGATCAGATCAAAATTCGCGCTGTTGCTAGACTTTCCACTCAGCAATGTGTTGCGCGATGAAATCAAGCCACCTGTTCGACTGCAACATCACAAAGGTCACGTGATCATTTATCGCGCAGACGCCGGGAATGTCGACATCGTTCGTGTGCTGTCGCGATTCCAGAATTGGCAGGACGAAGCTTGATTTGGCAAGGCCGTACCTGCAGGTTGCTTTAGGCCGGTTAGGCGATGACCCGTCAGGTCGCAAAGCGCTGGCGTTCGTAGACCAGTGTGCCGTTGTCGTTGTAGATTGTTGCTGTCACCAAACGGAAACCCAGTTTGCCGGCCAGTTTGAGAGATGCCAGGTGTTCTGGCGCGATGATGCAGGAGGTGAAATCGGCAGCAAGATTCTGGTCGCCCCAGGCTTGAATGGCAGTGGTGCTTTCGAGGCCATAGCCCTTGTTGTGATGTGCGGGGAACAGGGCCCAGCCGAGTTCCGGCTTGCCTTGCAATGAAGGTGTGATGGCGCGCTTGAAATCGCCATAGCCCATTTGGCC
>JANONM010000493.1:0-3693 GCA_031420855.1 Hyphomicrobiales bacterium | reverse complement strand
CGAGGCCCGCGAAGGCGCTCGCACCTCAGGGTGAGGGACAACAAGCGTCCCTCACCCGGAGGTGCGAGCCCTTGCGAGCCTCGAAGGGCCGCACGGTGCTGTTCGCGCAAGGAACCCCACAATGATCGGTCTCACCCACTATCTCACCGTCGCAGCTATCCTTTTCACCATTGGCATCTTCGGCATTTTCCTGAACCGCAAAAACGTCATCGTCATCATGATGTCAATCGAGCTCATATTGCTGGCGGTGAATATCAACCTTGTAGCCTTCTCCACCTATTTGCATGACATGGTGGGCCAAGTCTTCGCACTTCTGGTTCTCACTGTTGCCGCAGCCGAAGCGGCCATAGGCCTTGCCATACTCGTAACCTACTTCCGCAATCGTGGCACGATTGAAGTGGAAGACATCAACATCATGAAGGGCTGACGAAAGCATCATGTATCACGCAATCGTCTTTCTTCCACTCCTCGGTGCCCTGATTGCAGGGCTCGGCGGCACAGCCCTTTTCAAGGCATTCGGCAAGGACTCTGATGTCTATGGCGACCATCATGGCCACGCGGCCCATGCAGATCACGCCCATGATGATCACAGCGGCCATTACCATGGTCCCATGTGGCCCATGTATCTCACCACAGGATTTCTGGTCATCGCTGCCATTCTCTCCTGGGTGCATTTCATTGGCATCATCCAGGACCCCCATGCCGCGAAAGATGAAACCATAGCCGTGATGCGCTGGATTTCTTCTGGCGCGTTGCAAGCCAATTGGACCCTCAAAATCGACACACTCACGTCGGTGATGCTGGTGGTAGTCAACACCGTGTCGGCCTTGGTGCATGTCTATTCTCTGGGCTACATGAGCCACGACGAACATCAGCCGCGCTTCTTCGCCTTTCTCTCGCTCTTTACCTTTGCCATGTTGATGTTGGTAACATCCGACAATCTGATCCAGATGTTTTTCGGTTGGGAAGGGGTGGGACTTGCCTCCTATCTGCTGATTGGCTTCTGGTACAAAAAACCATCCGCCAATGCCGCCGCCATCAAGGCCTTCGTCGTTAACCGCGTCGGCGATTTCGGCTTTGCCCTTGGCATTTTCGGCTGCTTTCTGGTGTTCCAATCGGTGGAATTCAAAACCATCTTTGATGGTGCAGGCGCCGTTGCCGGAAAGCCCATACACTTCCTCAGCTGGGAGTTTGATACGCTCACCACGCTTTGCCTGCTGCTGTTCATGGGAGCCATGGGCAAGTCGGCGCAATTCCTGCTGCACACCTGGTTGCCCGACGCCATGGAAGGCCCAACACCTGTTTCAGCGCTCATTCATGCTGCCACCATGGTCACGGCTGGCGTGTTCCTTGTGGCCCGCATGTCGCCGCTGTTTGAACTTGCGCCCGCCGCCCGCGATGTTGTGATGTTCACGGGAGCGATCACCGCATTCTTTGCGGCCACCGTCGGCCTTGTACAAAATGACATCAAACGCGTCATCGCCTATTCCACCTGTTCGCAATTGGGCTACATGTTTGTGGCACTGGGTGCAGGTGGTTATGGCATCGCCATTTTTCATCTCTTCACCCACGCATTTTTTAAAGCTCTGTTGTTCCTTGGGGCAGGCTCCGTCATTCATGCCATGTCAGGCGAGCAGGATATGCGCAAAATGGGTGGCCTTGCCCCCCACATCCGCATGACCTGGGCCATGATGTTGATCGGCACACTGGCGCTCACCGGCTTTCCTTTCACGGCTGGTTATTTCTCGAAAGATGCCATCATCGAAAGTGCTTACATGTCAGGCGCTGGCCCCGGCATTCTGGCCTTCGGATTGCTGGTCATCGCCGCCTTCTGCACGTCGTTCTATTCCTGGCGTCTGGCTTTCATGACCTTCAACGGCAAGCCACGGGCCGATCATCACACCATGGAACACGTCCACGAAAGCGGGCAGATGATGCTGATGCCACTTTATGTTCTGGCCTTGGGTGCATTGATTGCCGGGTTTGTCTTCGCACCGTACTTCATCGGCCACGAGGAAGCGCTTTTCTGGGGCGGCTCGATCACCCGTGCGCCCGGAAATGAACTGATGCACAAAATCCATGAAGCACCCGCATGGGTGAAATATTCGCCATTCGTCGCCATGGCGCTGGGATTTGTGCTGGCTTACATGTTCTACATTCGCAACACCGAACTGCCCAAGCGCCTCGCCGCCATGCACCAGCCGATTTACCAATTCCTGCTCAACAAATGGTACTTCGACGAGCTGTATGATTTTCTGTTTGTGCGCCCCGCCAAATGGCTCGGTCACTTCCTCTGGAAAAAGGGCGATGGCGTTGTCATTGACGGCTTTGGACCCGACGGAATCTCGGCCCGTGTGGTCGATATAACCGGGCAGGTGGTTCGCCTGCAAACCGGCTATCTCTATCACTATGCCTTTGCCATGTTGATTGGCATTGCCGCATTCGTATCCTGGTTCACATTTGGGGGTACAAACTGATGGGTTGGCCCGTGCTTTCTGTTGTCACTTTCCTGCCGCTGGTCGGCGTAGTTGCCATCCTGCTGGCAAGAGGCGAAGATGCCGCCGCAACGCGCTATGCCCGCTATGCCGCACTGTGGACGACCATTGTCACCTTCCTCGTCTCGCTGTTGATCCCGCTGAATTTCGTCAATGCCGAAGCCGGTTTCCAGTTGGTGGAATCCCACAGCTGGATGGGCTCCCTTGCCAACTACAAAATGGGGATTGATGGCATTTCCATGCCGCTCGTCCTGCTCACCACCTTCCTCATGCCGATCTGCATTCTGGCCTCATGGTATGTCGACAAGCGGGTGAAGGAATACATGATCGCTTTCCTCGTGCTGGAATGCCTGATGATCGGCGTGTTCTGTGCGCTTGATCTCGTGCTCTTTTACGTCTTCTTCGAAGCCGGCCTGATCCCCATGTTCCTCATCATCGGAATCTGGGGTGGGCCACGCCGCGTCTACGCGTCATTCAAATTCTTCCTCTACACATTGCTGGGCTCGGTTCTCATGCTGCTCGCCATCATCGCCATGTATTGGCATGCGGGCAGCACCGATATCGTCGAGTTGTTAAAGCCCGGAAAATTCCCTGCTGAAATGCAGACATGGTTATGGCTGGCCTTCTTCGCATCCTTCGCTGTGAAAATGCCCATGTGGCCTGTTCACACCTGGCTGCCCGATGCCCACGTTGAAGCGCCAACCGCAGGCTCGGTAATCCTCGCCGCCATCCTGTTGAAAATGGGCGGCTATGGTTTCCTGCGCTTCTCGCTGCCGATGTTTCCGGATGCCTCATTGTATTTCCAGAACTTCGTCTACGTCCTCTCCGTCGTTGCCATTGTCTACACCTCGCTGGTAGCACTGATGCAGGAAGACATGAAAAAGCTCATCGCTTATTCATCTGTGGCTCATATGGGCTTCGTCACCATGGGTATTTTTTCCATGACGCGGCAGGGCGTTGATGGCGCTGTCTTCCAGATGATCAGCCATGGGCTGGTTTCCGGCGCGTTGTTTCTGTGCGTCGGTGTGGTCTATGACCGCATGCACACGCGAGAAATTGCAGCCTATGGCGGCCTCGTCAACCGCATGCCGATCTTTGCTGCGGTCTTCATGCTGTTCACCATGGCCAATGTGGGCTTGCCCGGTACGTCAGGTTTTGTGGGTGAGTTCCTCACACTGCTGGGGGCCTTCCAGGACAA
>JANONM010000492.1:0-5417 GCA_031420855.1 Hyphomicrobiales bacterium | reverse complement strand
CGGCGAATTTCCAGCCGCTGACGCCCCTGTCTTTTCTGGAGCGGGCGCAGGCGGTTTATCCTGAGCAACTGGCGATCATTCACGGGGCACAGCGGGTCAGCTACAGTGAGTTTTACAAGCGCTGCCGCAAATTGGCTTCGTCTTTCGCCAGACTGGGCATTGGCCGTGGCGATACGGTGTCGGTGTTGCTGGCCAATACGCCCGCCATGCTGGAATGCCATTACGGTGTGCCAATGACCAAAGGTGTTTTGAACACGTTGAACACGCGTCTTGATGCGGCGACCATTGGTTTTTCGCTCGATCACGCGGAGACCAAGATATTTATCGTTGATAAAGAGTTTTCGGTTCTGGCGCGAGAAGCCTTGAAGCTCTGCAAAGCCAAACCTCTGGTGATTGACTATGTAGATCCTGAGCATGAAGTGGAAGGTGTCAAGGCCGGAACCGTGGACTATGAAGCCTTTGTTTCGGCGGGGGATGAAAATTACAAATGGCATTGGCCCGATGATGAATGGGATGCGATTTCGCTCAACTACACATCGGGCACAACGGGCAATCCGAAAGGTGTGGTCTATCACCACCGGGGTGCCTATTTGCTGGCCACTGGCAATGTGTTGGTGGGGTCGATGCCCAAGCATCCGGTGTATTTGTGGGCCTTGCCGATGTATCATTGCAATGGCTGGTGTTTCCCATGGACGATTTCGATTGTCGGAGGCACCCATGTAACTCTGCGCTGGGTGCGGGCCAAGGCGATCTGGGCGGCTCTTGATGATCACAAGGTCAGCCACATGTGCGGTGCGCCAATTGTCATGTCAACAGTCGTCAATGCGCCGGATGATGAGAAACGGACTTTATCGCAAAAGGTGGAATTTTTTACAGCAGCCGCTCCGCCACCTGAAGCCGTTTTGGCGGCGATGGCAGCGGCGGGTTTCAATGTCACACATCTCTATGGCTTGACCGAAACCTATGGCCCATCAACCGTCAATGACTGGAAAGCCGATTGGGACTCATTGGATAGTGCAGGGCAGGCCACCAAAAAAGCCCGGCAGGGCGTGCGTTATCACACGCTTGAAGGCTTGAGCGTGATGGACTCCGAGTCCATGGAACCCGTACCCGCCGATGGTGAAACCATGGGCGAGGTGATGTTCCGCGGCAATGTGGTGATGAAGGGTTATTTGAAAAACCCATCCGCTACGCAGCAGGCTTTTGCCGGCGGATGGTTTCATTCCGGTGATCTTGGCGTGTTGCATCCCGATGGCTACGTGCAACTCAAGGACCGCTCCAAGGACATCATCATTTCCGGTGGCGAAAACATTTCTTCAATTGAGGTGGAAGATGCCCTGTATAAACATCCATCTGTGCAAGTCGCTGGCGTGGTGGCCAAGCCCGATGAGAAATGGGGCGAAACGCCTTGCGCCTTCATCGAACTGAAACCTGGAAAAACTGCAACCGAAGAGGAAATCATCGCGTGGTGCCGTGAAAAACTGGCGCGCTATAAAGTGCCGGGCCAAGTGGTGTTTGCCGAAATTCCCAAAACCAGCACCGGAAAAATCCAGAAATTCAAACTGCGTGAGATGGCGAAGAAATTTTGAGTAAGTCCGGGATGGTAAAGCTTGCAGGCGTGACATTTCTGGTGAAGGACTACGACGAAGCCATTCGATGGTTTGTCGATGCGCTTGGTTTTGCACTGCTGGAAGATTCTGCGCTGTCGAATACCAAACGCTGGGTCAGGGTGGCCGATAAAGCAGGTGGCACCTGTCTGGTGTTGGCAAAAGCTGACACAGCACAACAGCGGCAGGCCGTGGGACAAGCGGCGGGTGGTCGCGTTGCATTCTTTCTGCACACGGACGATTTTTCCAGTCAGCATGCTCACATGCAGCAAGCCGGTGTGGTGTTCAGGGAGCAACCGCGCCGAGAAGTCTATGGCACCGTCGCGGTGTTTGAAGACCTCTATGGCAACGCTTGGGATTTGATTGAACCCCGGTAGCAGTGTTCATCCAAGACCAAAGGCCACTTGAATTGACCCTTTTTCTCTCTCAGTCTTGTGGCAGGGCAATCGCTTGTGGCCAAAGGGACCTCATCCGCCCCGTTGGGGCACCTTCTCCATCTGCGATGGAGAAGGGACAATGTCCGAGACCTGTCCCTTCTCCAACGAAGTTGGAGAAGGTGGATCGGGCGAAGCCCGAGACGGATGAGGTCCCTTTGGCGGCCATCTGCGGTGGCCCTGCCACAAGGGGGCGAGAGAAGAAGCGTCAGTTTCAGTGGCCGTTGCTGTCAGTTGTGACTTTGGCAAGCTTCGATGAACCAGATGCGAAACCGAAAGCTGATGAATCGCCAGTCGTTGCGACTCAATCTTTCAGCTTGCCGCAAATCGAAGAATTACAGTTCCCATGCAAGAAAATAATCCGGGCAAACAGGATTGTCGAAGTGCAACGCGGCGACATGTCGGACATGGCAAATCGTCCTGCGCGAAAGAAAAAATTCGCTGATGATCTCAAAAGCCTGGCACACAAACTGGCGATAGCGCAGTTTGGAAAAAACATCCTGCAAGGCCATCACACAGCATTTGGTGACACCCTCAACTACGAAACGCCCCCAGCCCCTTTGAAATCTGGAGCCGTTTACATTTGCCTAAGCCGCGATCAATGTGTGTCGCTGGTGCTTGGATATTTCATCCTTTAATTTCAACTTCTTGCGCTTGATAGCCGCAATTTCGGCGTCGCTGGATGCAGGGTGGGCCAAGGCTTCAGCCAATTCTGTTTCAAGCGCATTGTGTTGGGCGATAAGTTCGCTCAGGGATGATGCAGTCATCGATAACCTCCAGGTTGGTTGAGGGACGATACGCACGAAACCAAGAGCGGTTTCGTGATTTGAACTTGCCACAGATTTGGGGGCTTGTCGAATGTTCTTCAAGGGCATAGTTGATAGGGCAACGGGAGTTGGGGGACAAACATGGATGCATTGCAGCAAGTTCAGTTACAGGGACGGTTGCGAACGCTGGCCCAGGAACATGCCGATTTGAGTGCAGCCATTTTGGCCCTTGAACACTCTGGTGCGGGGGACCAGTTGCAAATTCGCCGACTGAAGAAAAAGAAGTTGTCGCTGAAAGACCAGATTTCCAAAATCGAAGACTTGCTGATCCCCGACATTATCGCCTAAACAGCCCGCGCGATGAAACCTCTTGTAGCCATCATCATGGGCAGCCAGTCTGACTGGTCAACCATGAAGCATGCCGCCGATGTTCTGAAAGAACTCGGCGTGGCGCATGATGCGCGCATTGTCTCGGCCCACCGCACACCGGAACGGCTGTATGACTTTGCCAAAAGCGCAAAAGCCAATGGATTTAAGGTGATTGTTGCGGGGGCTGGCGGTGCTGCCCATTTGCCGGGCATGACAGCGGCCCTGACGTCGCTTCCGGTTTTTGGCGTGCCCGTCGAATCAAAGGCCCTGTCAGGCCAGGACTCGTTGCTTTCGATTGTACAAATGCCTGCCGGTATTCCCGTCGGTACACTGGCCATTGGCAAGGCCGGAGCCGTGAATGCCGGGTTGCTGGCGGCAAGTGTTCTGGCCCTGTCTGATGCAGCCTTGGCTGATCGGCTCGATGCGTGGCGGGCCAGGCAAACCGCAGCCGTGGCTGTTGCGCCGAAGGACGAGGCCTGATGGCCGCGTTGCCACCGGGTTCAACCATCGGCATATTGGGGGGAGGACAGTTGGCCCGCATGTTGGTGTTGGCCGCAGCACCGCTGGGGCTTAAATGCCACATCTATGCGCCTGAACCTGATAGTCCGGCTTTTCAAGTGGCCTCGGCCCGGACGATTGCAGCTTACGATGATCAGACAGCCTTGCAGTTATTCGCGGCGCAAGTTGAAGCCATCACCTTTGAATTTGAGAACGTGCCGGTTGCAACGGTAAAATTTCTTGAAAACCTGGTTCCGGTGCGCCCCGGTTCAAAAGCCTTGGGCGTTGCGCAAGACCGTATCGCAGAAAAAACCCTGGCCAAGACTCTCGGTGCGCTGACGGCTGACTTTGCCAGTGTTGTGTCGCTTGAGGAGTTGCGGGCGCAAGCAGGACGCATCGGCTTTCCGGGCATTCTGAAAACCATCCGGTTTGGTTACGATGGAAAAGGCCAGTCAAAAATCAATTCCATGCAGGATTGCGAAGCCGCCTGGGCCGCCGTCAAGGGACAACCTTCGATCTACGAAGGTTTCGTCAATTTTGAGCGGGAAGTTTCCGTGCTCATCGCCCGGGGGCTTGATGGCAAGGTGGCGGTTTTTGATGTGACAGAAAACGTCCATCGCAACCACATTCTCCATACCTCGACAGTGCCCGCCCGAATTTCACCAGAACTGGCTGCCGAGGCGGTGTTTGTGGCACAGCGGCTTGCTGAAACCCTGGAATATGTCGGCATTCTTGGCGTGGAGTTCTTTGTTGGCCTCGATGTGCTCTACGTAAATGAAATAGCACCACGGGTTCACAATTCCGGCCACTGGACGCAAGATGGCTGTCTGGTTTCGCAGTTTGAGCAACATATGCGGGCTGTGGCGGGCTGGCCCTTGGGGGCCACGCAGCGTCATTCAGACGTAGTGATGACCAATCTAATAGGCAATGAAATTGATGGTTGGGCAACATTTGCCGAAGAGCCCAACACGGCTATCCATATCTACGGCAAAGCAGAAAAGCGGCAAGGGCGGAAGATGGGGCATGTCAACCGGATTTTCCCCCTCACAATCCGCTGAAACTCCTCTCGACAGGGCTGGAGTGTTGTGTTAGGGACTCGCGTTAATGGGGCCTTTTGGAAGGCTCTTTTCTTTTAACCCTTAGGTAGTCGAGGTTTGGCTTGCAAGTCGTAGTCCGTGACAACAATGTCGATCAAGCACTCAAAGTGCTTAAAAAGAAGCTTCAACGCGAAGGCGTTTTCCGTGAGATGAAGCTGCGCGATGCCTACGAAAAGCCATCGATCAAGCGCGCCCGTGAACAGGCCGAAGCCATTCGCCGCGCCCGCAAGCTGGCCCGCAAGAAGCTGCAGCGCGAAGGCCTGCTGCCCATGCCCAAGAAAATTGAAAAGCCCAAGCGCTTCGCCCGTCCCGCAGGCGGCATGTAAGCTGTTTCAACAATTTGAGTTTCAAAGCCGTCGGCCCGTCCGGCGGCTTTTTTGTGTGGCGGGGTATCGGTGACAGTGCACTATATTATACTGGTCGACTTCCCCCGTTGCGCCACCCCACCCCCGGCCCCTCCCCACTTCGTGGGTTGGGGTGAAGAATCTCACCCCTACCCGCCGTTCGCGCACTGCTGTCCGGGGAAACTTTTGCGCTTTGAAAGATGCTTGGCGTTTCATTGGCCCGTTTGAGATTGGCAAAATTCAATCCCGGAATCGGCTACTCCCTGAAAACGTCGTTCCAAACGCCTGCTCTTTCGCAGGC
>JANONM010000491.1:0-1707 GCA_031420855.1 Hyphomicrobiales bacterium | reverse complement strand
ACGTTCCAGTGAAAGTTGTGGGTCGTCAGATACAGCGTATAAGTATCGGCAAGTAGGCGACTGAGTCCACCAGCAATGGCACCACGGTCCTTCTCACTGATGCCGATATTGATTCCAGGCGCGCGCCCTGAGCCGGGTAGCGGAACTGACTTGATGTTCTTGGCCACAAAGGCTCCTTCATAAATGATGTCTACCGCCATACTCTAGCGAGGCGGCAAAGCCCCGTCAAAATGCGGCTCACTCAGACGGTCTTTGATGAGCCTATCGGCTTCTCCGCTTTCGGCAGGAAGCATCGTTCACCAAGCGGGAGGGCATCCTGTTTGCCTGGCGCTTGGGAGCATTGTCTCGATCGCCGTCGAACGTGTCCAGGCGCTGATTGTGAATGCCGGCCTGTTGCGGCTGCTACGCGCAGACGAGGTAATTCAGTGACTGGGGGGGCGAGACCTGACGCTCAGTCGACAGCAGTCGAACGGTTGCTTGCCGCCACAAACCCAAACATCCCCCGCTGCTCCTCCCAATCCAATGGCACCTCCCCCTGACGCCCCCGCATCGCATGCAGATTCAGGTGTCGCGGCTGCCGCCCATCCAGGATCGCCCGGATGATGTCCGGAGCCAACCTCGTCATGCGTATGTCGAAAAGGGGGTGTTGACGGCCGCCCCAGGCGGCCTCAACGTGGGCAGCGCAGGGTGACGAACTCGGCGATCCGGCCATCGGTTCAGCGGAAGAAGAAGTACGCGACGACCAGAACGACCGCTGGCACGCCCAAGACCCAGCCCAGTAGATATTTGCCCATGATGATTTCTCCTGTTGAAGTGTGTGCAACAAACGATAAGTCTTCCCCGGCATCGCGGCACGAGGACGACGCCGCTGTTCGCTGTAAGAGAAATGCCTTCTGAAATTCCCCCACCGCCCATGCACGGCCCGACCGCTACAGGCCGGGTTTGAGGACGACCTTGGTCCAGCCATCCACGCGCTGGTCGAACTTTTCGTACGCTTCCGGCGCGCGAGCAAGCGGCAGCTCGTGAGACACGATCCATGAGGGCTTGACCTTGTCATGCTCGATCAGCTTGCTCAACTGTCGGTTGTAGGCCTTCACATTGGCCTGGCCCGTCCCGATGCTCTGACCTTTGAACCAGAACTGCCCGAAGTCGAACGCGAGCTGCCCCTTTCTGGCCAGCTTGTCCTTGGCTCCCGGATCCTCGGGCAGGAATACCCCGACGACGCCGATCCGGCCAGTCGCCTTGACGGTCTGGACGAGATTGTTCATCGTCAGATTCGGGACTTCGTCGCGGTGCATGTTGCAGCACTGGTAGCCGACGCACTCGCAGCCGCGGTCCGCACCCTTGCCACCCGTCAGCTCCATGATGCGTTCGATGCCGCCACCTTCGGTGTCGTCGATGGCGATCGCACCCAGCTTCTCGGCGAGTCGCAGCCGGTCCTTGTGGGTGTCGACCACCATCACCTGGCTCGCCCCCTTGAGCGCCGCCGAGCACGCCGCCATCAGGCCCACCGGCCCGGCGCCGTAGACGACCACACTTTCCCCCGGCTGAACGCCGGCCAGTTCGGTCGCGTGGTAGCCGGTCGGGAAGATGTCCGAGAGCATCACATAGTCGCTTTCCTTTTCTTCGGAGTCGCGCGGCAGCAGCAGGCAGTTGAAGTCGCCATAGGGCACGCGCAGGTACTCCGCCTGGCCACCGCTGTAAGGC
>JANONM010000490.1:0-4735 GCA_031420855.1 Hyphomicrobiales bacterium | reverse complement strand
TTCGCGGACTTGCACAAACTTGAAACGCCTGGTCGAGACTGGTCCGCCTTTGACGCCCTCACCGACGAGGATATTGCCAAAGCCGTTGCTGATGACCCGGACGCTGCACCACTAGATATGGATTGGTCAAATGCGGTTATCCTCGATCTTTCGCCAAAAACCGCCATCAGTTTTCGCATTGACACCGATGTTTATGACTATTTCAAAGCCAGGGGTAAAGGCTTTCAAACCCGCATGAACGCCGTGCTGCGAGCCTATGTTGAACATCAACGCAGACTGAAATAGGCGCACCTGCGATGCGAGCAAGCACACAACTTGAAAACGTCCACAACCTTACAAATTTGTAGCCCAATGCCACAGTTTTGACACGCCCGCGTCAGTGAGCTGTCAGCATCCGGGGATCAAACCGCATCCAAGGCAGACCACGATGGACTGTCGATTTTAAAGGATGTTTCCATGAAAAATTTCTATGGTCTTGCCGCTGCCTCTTTGCTCGCACTGACAATCAGCGTTGTGCCAACCCTGTCGGCAACGGCCAAGCCTACTGTCATTAAAGTTTCGCTCGGTGGCGAAGCTGACAATGCCATGTTTGTCAAATTGGACAAGGTATCCGGCCAGGCAGGCACCTATGAGTTTGATGTGAAGAATGATGCCATCGGCACCGACCATGAAGTCGTTCTGGTCAAATTGGCCACCGCCAATGAAATGATCAAGGCTGATCCCAAGAAGCACCGTGTCAATGAAAAGAAGCTGAAATCACTCGGCGAAGTTGGCGGTTTGAAGCCCGGCAAATCCGGCAAGCTGGTGGCTGATCTGAAGCCCGGCGAATATGTTCTGCTCTGCAACTACAAGAGCCACTATGAACTCGGCATGGCCACCCATTTCACCGTGACGAAATAATCTACCTCAGTCTGACAAGTGGTATTGCCACTTGTCAGGTCTGCTTTGCCGTGACATGTTTTCTCCAAACCAAATGGATTGGTCAAATGCGGTGATCCTTGATCTTTCGCCAAAACCCGCCATCAGTTTACGCGTTGACACCGATGTTTATGACTATTTCAAAGCCAGGGGCAAAGGTTTTCAAACCCGCATGAATGCCGTGCTCAGAGCCTATGTTGAACATCAACGCAGACTGAAATAGGCGCACCTGCGATGCGAGGGCTGTCGCATTTAGCCAAAGGGACCTCATCCCCCCTTCGGGGACCTTCTCCACAAAGGTGTGGAGAAGGGACAGGTCGCATTGCAGTTCCTTCTCCACGCCTTCGTGGAGAAGGTGGCGCAAAGCGCCGGATGAGGTCCCTTTGCTTGATCCGCAATAGCCCCCCAAGCCTCAAAAACACAGCGGCGACTGTCCCGCCACTTCGGCAATGCTTTGGCAGATCGCCCCCACCACATCTGACCGTTGCCCATAACCCGCAGCAGCAACAATCAGCGGCAGGGCAGCGCATCCCGAAATATGCAGGGCAAAGCGTTTGTTGTTTTCGGCCTGCCAATGCGAAAGCTTTTCATAGACGGCTTCTTCTTCACCTGCTGCCATGTCAGTGGGACCCTCTGGTGCACGTCGCAAGAACTTGCTGAAGTGGTGGATCAGAAGCCCCAGACCAAGGCCCAGAACACAGGCCACGAAAGTAAACACCAGATACGCAAGGTTTGTCATGGTTGAATTGTCTCATGACAGGGTTAAAAAAGATCAAAAAAATTGGGCCGCAGCGCGGATGCACTGCGGCCCGGAAAACAGGTTATTGGATACTAGTAGCTGTACTTGTCGTAATGCTTGTGGTTCCAGCAAACTTTCACTTTCTTCCAATAGCCATATTGGTAAACCTTCTTCCACTTGCAATGCTTGTGGAAGTAGTAGCCAACGGGCTCATAGTTGCCGTTATAGGCTGGTTTGCCGTAGTAGCCGGCTTCAGCTGTCGAAACAGCTGCGCCCATGCCGAGTGCCAATGTGGCGGCGGCGGCGGCTGCAATCAGGGTCTTGCGGATCATGTTGTAGTTCCTTCCTTGTTTGAGGGACACCGCTACCGTCCCACCATTCTGCGGTAAGTGCAAGATGCTATAAGCAGCATGAACGGCACCTGAACACTCTATTCATTGATTTATTTCTGATTGTGCTTACTTTTTGCTGCAGTGCAAAAGAAAACGGCCCATCAAAAAATGGGCCGCCAAGTCGTTGTGGTGAAAATTACGTCAACTTTATTGACGTATTAGTAGTGGCGGTGGCGGTAACAGGACCTGACTTTGTACAAATGGCCATGTTTCCAAACACGCACCCACTTACAATGACGATGTCTATAACCATGATGCCGATAACGGTGGCCCCCACCATAGTAAAATCCGGGCGTACCAATTTGGATTGTAACACCGGCCTCTGCCGGAGCAGACGGCGCACCGATGCCAAAGGTCAAGGCAGCGGCCGCTGCAATTGCGATAATTGATTTGCGAAACATGGTTCTTATCCTTCCAATGTTCTTTGCGATCGCCAACGCCCCCGTCAGCGATGGGGGAAAATTTGGACCTTCGAACCTGAACGGTAGATGAACGGGAGAGTTTGCTACAAAAGTTTTGCGTTACCGCATTCTCCAAACAACGTCATTCCAGCCAAGCGTAGCCCTTGCGCAGCGCGAGCTGGAACCCCGCTTTGTTTCAACAAGTTGGGCATGCCGTCACCAAAGCGGGTTTCCAAATCGCCCGCGACAGGGCGGGCGTTTGGAATGACGGTCTATTGGGAACCATTGGACATAGAAGATAGTGCCAACCCTACCCCAGCAAGGCCTTGACCACACCACCCGCCTTGCCCATGTCAATCTGGCCTGAAAACTTGGCTTTCAATTCCGCCATCACCTTGCCCATGTCCTTGACCGACGTGGCACCAACTCTGGCAATCACCCCGGCGATGGCGGCCTTGGCTTCATCGTCGCTCATCTGCTTTGGCATATAGCTCTGGATGATCGCCATTTCCTCGCGTTCGGCCTGGGCCAATTCGGCCCGGCCGCCTGCATCAAAAGCGGTAATCGAATCCTGCCGCTGCTTCACCATCTTGGCAAAAACATCCATGATCGTCGCATCCGAAACTTTCTCGGAATCATGTCCTTCAGTGCGCGAGTTGATATCCTTGTCCTTGATTGCGGCATTCATCAAACGAATGGTGGCCAACTTCCGCTTGTCGCCGGATTTCATGGCTACTTTCATATCGGCGTTGAGTTGCTCGCGCAGTGTCATGGTCAAATTCCTGAAATGCTGTTGAAACGCGGGGCTTAGACCTTTTGCCGCGAACAGGCAAACTTGACGTCGGCTCCCCCACCCCTTAACCAGACGCAAATCCCCGGAGACTCATTCATGGCAGCTGCCAAAAAAGCCCAAAAGCTTAAAGCAAAATCACGCCCACAGTTCAGCGATTGGGATATTCCCAAAATCACCGGCCTCCTCGTGCTGGCTGATGGCACGGTGATTGAAGGCTTTGGTTTTGGGGCTGAGGGCCATGCTGTGGCCGAAGTCTGCTTCAACACCGCCATGACGGGTTATCAGGAAGTCCTCACCGATCCCTCCTATGCCGGCCAGATCGTCACCTTCACCTTTCCCCATATCGGCAATGTCGGCACCAATGACGATGATACGGAGACCGCCAATCTCGCGGCCGCCGCTGCCGTGCGTGGCCTCGTCGTCAAAGCCCCCGTCACCGAGCCCGCCAATTACCGCAACACCAAGCATTTTGACAAATGGCTGAAGGCCCGCGGCATCATCGGCCTGTCAGGGGTGGATACCCGTGAACTCACCAATCTCATCCGCGAGAAAGGCATGCCCAACGGCGTCATTGCGCATAACGCCAAAGGCAAATTCGACATCGCCAAACTGAAAAAAATCGCTGCCGATTGGCCGGGCCTCGAAGGCATGGACCTCGCCAAGGATGTCTCCATGACCCAACGCATGGACTGGGACCAGAAGCTCTGGAGTTGGCAAGATGGCTACACGAATACTTCAGGCGGCAAGCGCGTCGTCGCCATCGACTACGGCTTGAAGCGCAATATCCTGCGCTGCCTCACCTCAGCAGGTTGTGACGTGACCGTGGTGCCTGCCACCAGTAAAGCCGAAGATATTCTCGCCCTGAAACCAGAAGGCATTTTCCTTTCGAATGGTCCCGGCGATCCGGCGGCCACCGGAGAATATGCCGTTCCCGAAATCCGCAAACTGCTGGAAAGTGGCACGCCAGTATTCGGGATTTGCTTGGGCCATCAAATGCTTGCCATCGCACTTGGAGGTAAAACCTTAAAGATGCACCAGGGCCACCATGGCGCCAATCACCCGGTCAAGGATTACACCACAGGCAAGGTGGAGATCGTCTCAATGAACCACGGCTTTGCTGTGGATCGTAATTCACTTCCCTCCGAAGTGGAAGAAACCCACGTATCCCTGTTCGATGGTTCCAACGCCGGACTCGCCGTGAAGAACCGCCCGATCTTCTCAGTCCAACACCACCCCGAAGCCAGCCCCGGCCCGCAAGACAGCCATTATCTTTTCAAACGCTTTGTCGAGATGATGGAGAGGGGTTTGGGCGGAACTTGTCCCAGCGAAGGGACCTCATCCGCCCCGTTGGGGCACCTTCTCCACGAAGGCGTGGAGAAGGAACAGTTCTCAAATGTTGTCCCTTCTCCAGCCCCTTTGCTGGAGAAGGTGCCCCAACGGGGCGGATGAGGTCCCTTCCTTTCCATCATTCAGCCGCCATTCATCCACACCG
>JANONM010000489.1:0-6094 GCA_031420855.1 Hyphomicrobiales bacterium | reverse complement strand
CTAATTCTTGCTCAAAATATGCAATTCCAGAAAGCGCTGGAAGTTCAACTTTAACCCGATGGTTTCCCTCTATTTTGTAGCCAGTTCTTACTGGTCGTGTATCGTCCACAATCGCATAGCCCTTAAGCAAAGCGTGTATTTGCGTACGTTCTTCATCCTCGGTCATTGTGCAGACCATTGCGTTGCCTTCTCGACTCTATGCCGCCTTTAACGTCCAGCCCTTAGCCGTTTCACGCGCTTCAAAGCACGTTGGCAATGCCTTGCTGTTTTCCAATTCTGCCACCTATTTCACCGCAACTGCCAACTTCACATCCAAAGCCCGCATAATCGCTGCAATGGTTTCGAAGCGTGGCTTTGAGCCTTGGCGCAAGGCTTTATACAGCGATTCACGGCCCAGCCCTGCGTCCTTTGCCACCTGTGCCATGCCCCGCGCTTTGGCCACGTCGGAAAGAGCCATCATCAACACATCTGGATTTGCGTCCTGTGCAGCAAGGGAAAGATATTCGGCAATGACGGTTTCATTGTTAAGATGGTCTGCGACTTCAAATGTCGAATACGTCACCTTGGCATTTTTTGGTTTTTTCATTTTGCATCCTTTTTAAGTTCACGTGCCAATTTCTTGGCCGTTGCAATATCTCGCTTTTGGGTGGATTTGCTGCCACCGCAAAGCAGCACATAAACCACCGAACCCGTGCGCACGAAATAGACGCGGTAACCAGCGCCCGCATGGATGCGCATTTCCGAAACACCTTCACCAACTGGCTCGCAATCACTAAAATGGCCTAGCCTTGCATTCGCCAGCCTGTTCAATATTCGGGCTTTTGCAATATCGTCGGAAAGGCCGTCTATCCAATTGATAAAAAGGTTTGAGCGGATAAACGTCAACATGCGCGGTTGTATCCTAGTGAATACATCAAGTCAAGCCTTTCGCAACGGAACAACCTTGGCGCTGGTTTGTGGTTCGCAGAACGCGGCCCATGCGTCCATGAGGTTGCGGCGTTTCTCGAATTGGTCACCGCGCCTGTAGGCGGCTTCCGCCTTGTCGCTGATACGATGTGCCAGCGCGTGTTCACAGGTTTCATGAGGGAACGAGGTTTGTTCACTTGCCCAATCGCGGAAGGTGGAGCGGAAGCCGTGAACCGTTATGTCTTTCCGCTCCATGCGCTTCAAGAGCATGCTCATCGCCATGTTGCTCAAAGGCTTGCCCCTCGCATTGCCCATGAACACATGGTCATTGTGTTCGCTTCTCAGCTTGTGCAGTGTATGCAAAATTTCCAAGGCGCGGGCTGTCAGGGGAATGCGGTGTTCATGGCCTGCCTTCATGCGGATGGCAGGAACGGTCCACACGGCTTTTTTCAGATCAAACTCTTGCCACTTCGCATTGAGCGTTTCACCCGAACGAGTGGCCGTGAGAATACACAGTTCCAAGGCCAGCGCGGCGCTGGCTTGTTTGGTTTGTAGCAAGGCCAGAAATTCTGGCAGTTCATCATAAGGCAAGGCGGCATGGTGGCCGCGTGTGAGCCTTTGGCGGGCTGGCAACAGAGCCTTGAGGTGGCCCCGCCATCTTGCGGGGTTGTCCATGCCATCGCGATAGCCACGAGCCTTGGCGGCATCCAAAACGTTTTCCATGCGGCCCCGCACCCTTGAAGCGGTTTCAGGGATTTTGGACCAAATGGGTTGCAACACGCGCAACACGTCATCTGTGGCGATTTCGTCAATTGGCCTTGAGCGGATGGTGGCACAAAAGGTTTGCAGCGTGGTGGCCCATTGCGCCTTGTGCTTGTCATTGCGAAATTTTGGGCCATGTGCTGCCAGATAATCATCGGCAAAGCTGCCAAAGCTGGGAATGCCACGTTCCGCAATGGCGCGGGCTGACTTGCCCATGACCTTGATAGGGTCTTCACCAGCGCTAATCAGCTTGCGGGCCTCAATGGCTTTGTCACGGGCCTCTGCAAGGCTCACAAAGCCCTTAGCAGCGCTTCCAAGTCCCAATTCGCGGCGCTGGCCACCAAACACGTAGAGATACACCCAGCGCTTGCTGCCAGCCTTTGTAATCGAAAGGTAAAGGTTGTCACCCGCATTGTGTCGCCCCGGCTTCGCCAGTGTTTCCACCGTTCGCGCACTCGAAACCGCCAGTTGCTTTGCCATCGCTTTTCAAATCCTGCCCCACATCCTGCCCCACACGATAACGCGGATTGGGGCGAACGTCAACGGATGGTGGAAAACACGAATGGAAAGATATGTGAGTAATACGCGGGTAAAATAAGACACTTGCGAACGGTTGGGGATGATGAAAAACCATTGTTATGGGGACTTTCCTTCCGCCAATTTTTCAATACATGACACAGAAGTAACCGGAATTGCCTGTCCGTTGACCGCTGCAAATCAAAGAGACTGCCTTTCCGCTTCCTGGACGAGAACGAAGAAGTCTTTCTCTCCCAGCCCCCGGGCAGATGCATCCCTGTAGATATTCCTGATCATGCTGTTGACCGGCAGTTGCGTGTCATGTTGCCCAGCCGTGGCCAGCAGGAGGTCCATGTCTTTCAACAGCATGTTCAACGTGGCGGCAGGCCTGTAGTCACCGCTGATGATCATGTCCTTCTTGTAGCCGATGAGCGGTGAGGCGACAGCACTTTGGGTGATGACATCGAGCATGTTCTGGTGCGTGAGACCGCCTTGCAAACCAAAGGCCAAGGCCTCGCCCAACAGGGCTGATGTCGCTGCGACCATGCTGTTGATGGCGAGTTTGAGATAACGGGCTTCCTCGGCTTCGCCAAGGTGAAAGGCTTTCTTGCTAAAGACGGAGAATATCTCGGCCATGTCATCGAAGGCAGATTTCGGTCCGGATACCAAAGCCGTGAGTGTGCCCGCTTCAGCCATGGCGGTTGAACCTGAAACAGGGGAGCGCAGATAAGCGTTGGACTTTCGCAGGTGTGCTGCAATTTTGGCCGAGATTGCAGGTGACACCGTGCTCATGTCGATGAAAACCGCAGACGCCGGAAGTGCCGCCGCAAAAGTTGGATCCAACACAACCTCAGCCAAAGCCATGTCATCAGTGACAGCCGTAAAAACCAGATCAGCATCCTCGATCAGCTTTGCAGCTGTCGGGGCAACCGCAAAACCCAGTTCACCCAATTGTGCCGCCTGCTCTGGCCGCCGCGCCAGCACGCGCACATCATGTCCTGCTGCCTTGAGGCGCTTGCAAACCGGCAACCCCATCTTGCCAGCGCCAATCCATGCAATCTTCTTTGCTGTCATCACGAAGCGCTCCTTTGTTGCTCAGCCGCAAGTCGCGCCAAACGTCCGCGCTCCCGCGCTTCAAATGTGTTTTTGCTCATCCGGTCGAGAAGCTCGATAATTTCTCTCAGGCGTTCGCGCACAATCCCTTGGGTAATGAAAACCACCCGCGTGCGCCTGTCATCATTCGGCCATCGGTCAAGCCATGTCAGTGTATGCAGAAGATGTTGCGCACCTTGAATGACGGCCGGTTTTCCCGGTTCCTCCCGCACGTTGACAAGGCCCTTCACCCGCAAAAGACTGCCACCGAGATTTTGTGAAATGCCGTCCAACAAAAATTGCAATTCGTCCCGCGTTAATGGTTCAGATCGCACAAGTACAAAACTTTCAACGCCCTTGTTGACCAGATGGGGAATAAGCGGTTGATCAATCACGCCCTCGGCATCGCGCTTCTTGCCGTAAGCTTCATAGGTTGAAATGCTCAGCCACGCGCTGGGATCGGATGCTGTATCCGCCGCATCAAAGCCCGGAGAGCAGAGCAGCGCTGCAACTGCGGCAGTTGACCAATCGACTGTGTTGATCGAAGCAGTGGGGTTGATGGCGCGGAGGCTTTCAAAGGGTGAAACAGTATCAGCTCCAGCCAGATCAGTTTTGGTGATCACAATGTCATCCGCCAAAGCCACCTGGCGCACGGCTTCATCATGCCGGGTCGCAGTGCCTTCCCAGTTTACGGCATCGACCAGTGTCAGCACGCGCCCCACACGAAACAGACCATCCAGAGTGGGTTCCGACAGAAACGCCTGCAACACCGGGCCCGGTTCCGCAAGGCCCGAGGTTTCGATCACCACGTTGTCAAACTTCGGCACACGGCCCGCCTGGCGGTCATGATACAAACCATTCAGTGTACTGACGAGATCGCTTCTGATGGTGCAACACAGGCAGCCATTCTCCAGCACAATCACCGCGTCATTGCTGTTGGCATAGAGCTGGTGATCCAGTCCCACCTCGCCAAACTCATTGACGATGACGACGGTCTTTTGCAGCTCCGGCGCGCGCAAGGCCTTGTTGATCAGCGTGGTCTTGCCACTGCCGAGAAATCCCGTCACCAGAGTCACGGGAATGCGTTGGTTCATGTGCAATTCCTCCCACCGCCCGTCATGGCCCGCTTCAGGCGGGCCACCCACAAACGGACGCCATGGGTGGCCCGCCTGAAGCGGGCCATGACGGTTGCTGGGAGGGCATGAAACTACGGCATTGTTGCAGACGTGACATCAGAAAACTTCGCAACCCGGCAAACCACATGAGATCAAGCGATCCGACGGGAAGTTGGTGATGATTTCGCAACCGTCTTTTGTCACAACAACTTCTTCTTCGATACGCGCGGCACCAGAACCATCTTCAGAACCCTTCCAGGTTTCCAATGCAAATACCATGCCTTCTTTCAATGGCGTGTTTTGCCCGCGGAAACGTTTCGAGAAAATCGGGCGTTCCCAAAGCGAAAGGCCCACACCATGGCCATATTGCAAGAGGAAGGCTTCTTCTTCATCCTTGTAACCAAATTCATGGGCATCCGGCCAAACCGCTGCCACTTCATCCGGCGTCACACCGGGCTTGATCATGTCAATCGAAGCGCTGATCCACTTTGATGCGGTTTCATAGGCGTCGACCTGATGCTTGTTGGGTTCGCCACAAATGAAGGTGCGGTAGTAACAGGTGCGATAGCCGTTGAAGGAATGCATGATGTCGAGGAAAATCATGTCGCCGGGCTGGATCATGCGATCAGAGAAGGTGTGGGAATGGGGACGTCCACGGCGGCCCGATACCGAGTTCACACATTCCACCCGCTCTGAGCCCATGCGGAACAGGCGGTCATTGGCGATGGCGACGAGTTCATTTTCCTTGGTGCCGGGACGGATGGCCTTGGCAATATCAACGTAGGTGGCGTCCACCATGGCGGCGGCCATTTTCAGCAATTCAATCTCATCAGCGGTCTTGATCTCACGCGCATCGAGCAACGCCTGCTGGCCATCAACGACCATGATGCCTTCGGCTTCAAGGGCCCGCAGCATGCTGAGTTCCATCAGGTCAACGCCCAAGGGCTGATTGGCAATGCCATAGTGCACCAACGCTTTTTTGATCTGCTTGGCAAAATCATGTTGCACGTTCATCGACGGCGGAATGGCCCCCTGCATGGTGGTGATGGGGGCTGCCACATTGTCCTTGATCCACGGCGAGGAAAGGCGCTTGGCCGGAGGGGCGGGGTCCCACAGAAAGGGTTTTCCTTCAGCAGGGCAGAGCGCATAGCGGAAAAACTTGTCCCGTGCCCATTCGCCGATGTGGGTGGAGGTGACATAGCGAATGTTGTCGAAGTTGAAGCACAGCACGGCACCAAGCCCTGCAAAGCGGATGGCTTCCTGGGCACGCTTCAAACGCTCCGTGGACAGACGATGATAGTCGATGCCCTGTTCCCAGTCTTTCGCTTGCGTGCCAAATGAAGCGGTTGAATGTGGACTGTTGTATTTCATGTTTGCTCTCCCAGCTCTCCGGCCCATTTTTTGGTTTCGAGTGTATCTTTGAGTTTTGACAGGAACGCTGCCGCGTAGGCACCGTCAAAGGCGCGATGGTCGAAGCTTTGACCGACAGTGCCAATCAGACGCGGCACTATGGCATCGCCCAATTCTGTTGTGATGATGGCGGGTTTCTTGCGAATGGCATCGGTTGAAAGTATCGCCACTTGCGGCCCATTGATGATAGGTGTTGTAAAACTGGTGCCAAAAGCGCCGTTGTTGGTAATCGAATAGGTGCCGCCACTCATATCAGCAGCAGTCATTTTGCCAGCGCGGGCCTTGTCAATTTG
>JANONM010000488.1:0-3118 GCA_031420855.1 Hyphomicrobiales bacterium | reverse complement strand
AAGACTGCCACATTTCGTCGGCCTGGTTCTTGAGGATTGATCATTCAGAGGAAATAATGCAATAAATACAGTCAGATAATGCGCGGCGGACAAGGAGACAGCTGCACATTTAAACACCTGCTTCATAATGGTTAACCAAACGTGAATTTCTACTTTGAGTATGTGGCAAAATCCGCGATAGTAAAAAAACTTCGGGGGCGAAGTATTACGTTGATACGGCGGAAAGTAAATATGGCACCATCAAATCAAACATTTCTTGCAAATTTGCGCGTTGCGTCAACCTGTATTGGGTTGTTCTTTGGAACCGTTGCATGTCAGGCAATGACGCTGCAGCAAGCCATCGAGACAGCTGTCAGGGAAAATCCTGAAATTCTTGAATCCATCTCAAACCGTGAGGGCGTTGAATTTGAACTCGAGCAAGCCTTGGGCTTGCGTCGTCCACGGGTGGATTTTGAGGCAAGTGTAGGTGGTGAATTGCGTGACAGTCCGTCAACCCGCGCTGCGGGCAAGGACGACAAACTGTTTCTGCGCAAACAAGCATCGATCGTCGCGCGGCAGACCCTGTATGATGGTGGTGACTCGCGCGCGGAAATTGATCGCCAGGCAACACGGGTTGATGCCGCGTCCTACCGTATTCGCGAACGATCTGAATTTATTGCGCTCGCCGTTGCCAAGGAATATTTTGAAGTCGTCAGGCTTCGTAAAATGCTCAGTGTCTCCGATGAAAACATAGCCTATCATCAACGCATTCTCAGTGAGATTTCCCAGGTTGCAAGCGGCGGCGCACTCAGTATTTCGGACAAGCAGCAGGCCAAAGAGCGTATTTATGCTTCTAAAGCCCGTGTGCAAGAGTTGAGGCTTGAACTGAAAGATGCCGAATCCCGGTTCATTCGGCTGGTTGGCAAACCGGTTGGAAATACCAACGAACCAAAAAATCTTGGCAAGATTATTCCGGGTTCGGTGCTTTCGGCGCTCAAATTGGCACGCGCCAACCACCCGTCTGTACGCTTCGCCAAAGCTGACGTTGATACCGCAGCGGCCCTGGTAAGGGCGGCTGAAGCAAAAATGCGACCACGTCTGGCCCTCGAAGGTCGTGCCTCAGTGGCTGATGATATTGGCGGCGTCAATGGTTTCGACGGCGACTTGCAGGCCAATATTGTGATGAACTGGAATCTTTATAATGGCGGGATTGACGACGCCAATATTCAGGAACAAGTGCGCCACGTTGATGAAGCCTTCCATCGCTTGCACCGCATTTCCCGCGAAGTTGAAGAAGGCGTCCGTTTGTCTTGGGACCGCCATTTGCAGGAAACCAAAAGGCTACGCGAATTGTTGCGCGAACGTGCGGCGATTGAAGAACTGCGTGAATCCTATGCTGAACAGTTCAAAATTGGCGAGCGCTCATTGCTTGACTTGCTGGACACTCAAAATACGCGGTTTTCAGTGCAACTCAGCATCGCCACAGCAGATACTGCTGTAAGATTTGGCCATTACCGTGTTTTGGCTTCCACAGGCAGCCTGCTGAAACAGCTTGGTATATCGCCAAGTCGCAAGTCAAAAGTTTATGGCAAGAAACTTTATGACGTGCCCGAAGTGCAGGCGTTGGACGAGTTCAATCGACGAGAGCCTAAAGTCGGCCAAGACTGATGCAGTTTGCCTGATTTTTCGGCAATCCCAGGGTAGCCAATCGTTATGATGGATGGAATGGGAGAAACAGCTGCAATCCCGCAGAATGGCAGCTCCCGGGAGCAAGTTGATGCCGTGTCGCTTCAGCCTGACACGCTTTCTCTGGCTTTGCAGCATTTCGTGGCTTTGACAGCGCAAGCTGTTTCGCTGGATGCGATGCTGGCGGGTTTGCCCCTGAAGGACGGGTTGCTCACGCCTTTTTTGTTGCAGCGCGCCTTGCAACAGCAAGGTTACAAGACCAGTCTTGAAAAAAGGGGTTTGGGCAGACTCTTGAATATCAATCTGCCTGCAATCCTGTTCATATCGGATGCTGACGCCATCATCGCCAAGAAGCGCGTTGGAAAAAATTTTATCGCCTTCGATCCGCAAACGGGTTCGGAGTTTGAAATCAGCCAAAAGGAACTGAATGAAAATTATTCCGGCTCTTGCCTGTTGGCCAGACGCTCGGCTGAAACGCTGGCCAATCCCGACGTTTCCATGCGACTTGAAAAGGGCCACTGGTTCTGGAGTGCGGTTGGAAAACTTTGGAATACCTATGCCTATGTCATCGTGGCGGCCACCATCATCAATCTGATTGCGCTGGCTTCTCCATTGTTTGTGATGAATGTTTATGATCGCGTCCTTCCCAACAAGGCCATCCCGACACTTTGGGTTCTCGCTTCAGGTGTCATTATGGCATTGGTCTTCGACTATCTGTTGAAGCTCTTGCGTGGCAAGCTGATCGACTCTGCCGGCCGCAGGGCCGATATTCTCCTCAGCAGCCGGATCTATGGCCACGTGCTCGGTATCAAGCTCGAACAAAAACCAGCAACCACCGGCAGTTTTGCCAGCCAATTGCGTGAATTCGAAAGCGTGCGCGAGTTTTTTACCTCGAGCACCATTGCGTCGGCAACAGACATGGCGTTTTTTGCGTTGTTTCTGTTCGTGATCTTTATGGTGGGCGGTTTGCTCGCCGTGATCCCGGCCGTTGCAGCAGTAGTGCTCATCATCGCAGGGCTGCTCTACCAGTTTCCATTGCGCAGGGCTGCACACAAGCACTCAGCTGAGTCGTCGCAGCGCCATGCGGTGCTTGTCGAAACCATTGCCGCACTCGAAACCGTGAAACTGGTGCGGGCCGAAAACCACTTGCTTGGAGTTTGGGAGGGGCTGAGTGCGCTCACCGCAAAGACTGTGGAAAAAGTCCGGGAGATCAACGCCTCGCTATCAAATTTTGCATCATTCGTGCAGCAGCTGGTTTCGGTTCTCATGGTCGTCGCGGGGGCTTATCTTTTCAAGGAAGGCCAGATTTCCATGGGTGCGATCGTGGCCTGCACCATGTTGTCGGGCAAAGCTGTAGCACCCCTGGGCCAATTCGCGATGGTGCTTGCAAGGTTACAGCAGTCATTGTCATCATTACAGTTGCTGAACAAGGTCATGGCACTCGACAATGAAC
>JANONM010000487.1:0-3783 GCA_031420855.1 Hyphomicrobiales bacterium | reverse complement strand
GCAAATCTGGCGCTCTATCCCGATGGCAGCGCCACGGCCTTGCGACATGCCTTGGCCGCCCGCTATGGTTTGGCCGCTGACCGGCTGATCTGTGGCGCAGGTTCCGATGAAATCCTGCAACTTCTCGCCCATGCTTATCTCGGCCCCGGCGATGAAGCGATTTACAGCCAGTATGGCTTCATGGTCTACCCCATTGTCATTGCGGCCAATGGGGCAACGGCGGTTGTCGGCAGGGAAAGCCAGTTCATCACAGATATTGATGCGATGATTGCTGCTGTCAGTGTACGGACGAAAATCGTTTTCCTCGCCAATCCGAATAATCCGACGGGCACCTATGTTTCATTTGAGGAAGTCAAGCGGCTGCATGCGGCATTGCCGCCTCATGTGCTGTTGGTGCTTGATGCAGCCTATGCGGAATTTGTCACGGCCAATGATTATGAACCGGGTGTGGCGCTGGTGTCATCATCAGAAAATGTCGTGATGACCCGGACGTTTTCAAAGTTGCATGGTCTTGCGGCACTTCGGCTGGGTTGGGCCTATGGGCCTGCTTCAGTGATTGATGTGCTCAACCGCATTCGCGGCCCGTTCAATGTATCGGCGCCTGCCATTGCTGCCGGCGTTGCCGCGATCAACGACACAGCATTCATGGATGAAGCCCTGGCCCACAACACGAAATGGCTGTCATGGCTCAAAACTGAACTTGAAAAACTGGGCTTGAAAGTTACACCCAGTGTCGGAAATTTTCTGCTGGTGCATTTTCCGGCCGATAAATGCGCTGCATCGGCTGATGCATTTTTGCAGGAGCAGGGGTTGGTGTTGCGGCGCATGGAGGGTTATGGAATTCCAGCGGCGTTGCGACTCTCGGTCGGCACCGAAGCGGCCAACCACGCCGTTGTTGCAGCCCTGAAAGGGTTTCTCGCGTGACAGAAAAATTCAACAGCCCGTTCAAGCGGGTTGCCGTCCTCGGCCTTGGTCTGATCGGCTCTTCGATTATCAGGGCCATGCAGAAACAGGAACATGGAAGCGTTATAACTGGTCATGCGCGCAGTGCCGAGACGCGAGATGTAGCGCTTGAAATCGGCTTGGTCAGCGAAGTCTTTGAAAATCCCGCTGACGCCGTAAAGGCTGCTGATCTGGTCATCCTCTGCGCACCCGTCGGTGCCTGTGGCCCGTTGGCCAAAGCCATTGCCAAGCATCTGGCACCGGGCGCGATTTTAACCGATGTGGGATCTGTGAAAGGTGCCATTGTCAGGGACGTGTTGCCGCATGTTCCACCTGATGTGATTTTCATTCCGGGTCATCCAATTGCCGGTACGGAGCAATCGGGACCCCGTTCGGGCTTTGCTGAACTGTTTGAAAACCGCTGGTGCATTCTCACGCCATTGCCTGACAACCCACCCGACAAAGTCCAGGCCCTTGAGGATTTCTGGAAGAGCTTTGGGGCCAAGGTGGAATGCATGAATGCAGATCACCACGACATGGTGCTGGCGATGACCAGTCATCTGCCGCATCTCATTGCCTACAATGCGGTGACAACGGCCAGCGATCTTGAAGCCGTGACCAAATCCGAAGTCATCAAGTTTTCGGCCGGTGGTTTTCGCGATCTCACCCGCATCGCCGCCTCTGACCCCACCATGTGGCGTGATGTGTTTCTCAACAACCGCGATGCGGTGCTCGACATTCTCGGACGTTTCTCCGAGGAGCTTTCAGTTTTGCAAAAGGCCATCCGGGCGGGGGATGGCGACAAGCTGTTTGATGTGTTCAGCAAGGCCCGCGAAACCAGGCGCGGCATTATTGCGGCAGGACAAGACACGGCGGCTCCCAACTTTGGCCGTGATCCCACCCACAAGACATGAGCAACGGGGACATCACCAGCGCCGCTGCAACCCATTGGGTGTTTGCCTATGGCTCGCTGATCTGGCGTCCGGATTTTCCCTATCTGCATGCAGAGCCAGCGACACTTGAAGGCTATCATCGCTCACTCTGTGTGCTCTCCCACAAATATCGCGGTACGGAGGATTGCAAAGGTCTGGTGTTTGGGCTTGATCATGGCGGTACATGTCAGGGCCTTTGCTATGAAGTTGCGGCTGAAATCTGGCCTGCGACCCATGCCTATCTCTCGGCACGGGAGTTGGTCACCCATGTCTATCAGGAAAAACTCCTGCCGATCCATTTGACCGGAAGCCAGCGCCATGTGGTGGCGATGACCTATGTGGTCGACAAAGAGCATTGGCAATATGCCGGTTCGCTCGATGAAGCTGAGATGCTGGAATATATCAGGCAGGGCCACGGCGAGGCCGGGTCTTGTGCCGACTATGTACGCCAGACTGCCGTGCATTTGCGGCAATGGGGCTGTGCCGACGCAGGACTCGAAGCCCTCGCTGCAAGAATATAAGTGCGGTTCCCAAACATTTAAGATCCACTTACACCACATTCCGTCATCCCCGCCTTCGCCGCTATCAGATTCACACATCTTTTGCGACCTTTGTTCCGAGTTTGATGGCATGATATCGTTGAAGGCCATTGCGCATGGTTTCGGGTCCTGGTTTGCCATAGTAGCAATTCCATCCTCCGAGTCTTGCCATCACCCAAGCGGCGAAGGCGAGGTCATCTGGAGGATGGGGGGTTTTCTGTTTTTCGGTTTTGCCTTCGAGCTTGCGCGAGAGTGCCAGCAGGACCGGCCTGTCATCGGCCTCGAAGGCATCGGCCTCGGAGGCATCGGCCTCGAAGGCATGGGCGAGAAGCTGGCCTGTCTTGCCGTCGCGGGCCTTCACCAGTTGCATGATGGAGGTGGCGGCAAGCAGGGCAAATCCTGTGAAGGCCATAAAGGCTTTCGGGTCACCCAGTTCGACGCTCTCGATGTTGAAGCCCGCTGTCTTGAGGACTTACCCGAAAAAAGTGGAGGGACTTCTGATAGCATGAATGCAACAGGAGGATTTTATGACGAGCAAGCAGAGACGGGAATTTACGGCTGAGTTTAAGCGCGAGGCGGTTGGGTTGTTAGCCAGCAGCGGCAGAACGATCAGGCAGATTGCAGGCGATTTGGACTTGGGTCTTTCGACGTTGAACAGGTGGAAGCGTGAGCTGCGGGATGCAGAGCCAGTTACAACGCCACATCCGGATATGACCAAAGAGCTGGCCCGACTGCGCAAAGGGAATGAGATTTTGCGGCAGGAGCGGGACCTTCCAAAAAAAGCGACGGCCTTTTTCGTCCCAAATCGTTTCTGGGAAACAAGTCGATGAGATATAAGCTCATTGATACGAACAAGGCCGTGATGCCCGTGCAGCAGATGTGCTGCATGATGGCTGTCAGTGTCAGCGGTTACTATGCATGGAAAGAGCGCAAGCCCAGTTTGCACCAGTGATGTGACGTGGTGCTTGCCGCCAATATCAGAGCCCAGTTCGCGACATCAAACCAAACCTGTGGCGCATCTCGCATGCCTGCTGAACTGCGTGAGGAAGGCTTGATTGCAGGCCGTCACCGTGTGGCCCGCCTGATGCGTGAGAATGGCCTGAAAGCCCATCAGAAACGCAGGTTTAAGAAGACCACCGACAGTCACCATGATTGTCTCATTGCTTTCAACCTTCTGGATCAGAACTTTAGCTGTGATGGTCCGGATCAAAAATGGGGTGCTGACATCAGTTACATCTGGACGGCTGAGGGTTGGCTTTATCTGGCCATTGTCCTTGATCTCTACTCACGGCGCATTGTGGGTTGGGCCACCAGTGACAGATTGAAGAAGGGCTTGGCACTCAAGGCCCTGAGCCAGGCTATCCTGATGC
>JANONM010000486.1:0-3038 GCA_031420855.1 Hyphomicrobiales bacterium | reverse complement strand
GAGCCCTTGCGAGCCTCGAAGGGCTGGCAGGCAATTACGCTGTAACTTCACTTCAACCGCTCCAGCATTTTCTGCAACGCAGGTTTTTGCACCTCATCAGCAACCTTCAGTGCCGCTTGCAAATCCTGCTTGGCCCCGGCCAGATTGCCAATCCTGAAACGATAGGTTGCCCGCACGATGTAAACCTCAGCGACCTGAGGTGAAATCTCAACGGCTCTTTCGAAATCCGCAAACGCGCCCTCAAAATCCTTGAGCAACACCAACGCCTCGCCGCGCCGGGCATGGGCCAAGCCAAAGTTTGGATTATCCAGAACCGCCGTGGTAAAATCCGCCACAGCCCCCTTGGCCTCGCCAATCTTCAGCAGAATGCGCCCCCGCTCGAAAGCTGCTGGCCCATGCTTGGGATCGGCTTTCAACGCATGGTCAAAAGCCGTCATGGCGCCGGGGATATCCATCACTTGCAAAGCACTACGGCCCTGCTTCACAAGGTCATCCGCCGGTGCAGCATAAGCCGAAACAACTACCGCCAACCAAAATACAATTGAGACAATGACGCGCATGCATGGCAGCCTAAACAGACATGCCACAGCATGCAAGCCTCCAGCAATTGACAAGCACGGGTGAAAACAGGCACCACACAGCATGGCCAAAACCGACACACCAGCCCTGCTCGCACTTGTTTTCACCATCCTGATCTGGGGTGTCACCAGCGTTTTCGTACGCGGCGTGTCACTGGCGCTTGGCCCGTCTGACGCGCTGGTCGTGCGGCTCATACTTGCTGCCATGATATTCTTCGTGGTGCTGATGTTCTCCACGGGCTTTCGCATGGCCATCAAGGATGCGGTTATGCTCGCGGCCATTTCATTGATCGGCCTGTTTGGCTATTTTGTCTTTTCCATATTTGGCTTTGCCCACGCCCCTGCTGGTATCGGCACCTTGATCATGTCCACCCAACCCATGCTGATTGCCATGCTGGCAAGTTTCGTCGGCTCAGACAGACTTTTTCTCCAAACCATCATCGGTCTTCTGATTTCATTTGCAGGTTCGGTGCTGCTGGTGTGGGGCAATGGTTTTGGCGATGGCTCAGCGGCGGGGTTTGAAATTGCGCTGGGCTGCGGCCTGATATTCATTGCAGGCGCTGCCTGGTCGATCTTTGTGGTGTTCAGCAGATCCCTGATTCAAACCTATGGCGCACTTAAAATCACCGGCCTGTCCAACATCATCATTGCTTTGCCCTTGTTGCCATTGGCCAACACCTCATTGATCACCAAAACCATGAATTTGAACAACGACGCCATTTTTGGTCTGGTTTTTCTCTCAACCCTTGGTGCCACTGCTTCCGTGGTGACCTGGAACTATGCCGCTGGAAAACTGCGTCCTTCGTTGTTGGGTTCCTCCCTCTACATATTGCCGATTATCGCCGTTGTCGCAGGTTGGGCCATGTTGAATGAGCCAATCACAAGCAATATTGTTTTCGCAGCAATCATCATTTTGGTGGGCGTCGGAATCTCCCAGTGGAATCCAAAAGCAAAGAATTTGCGGAAAGCAGCATGACCACTTCCAAGTCCGTTCCCTGGTACTTTACGCCGATGATAGCGCTCTCGTGGTGGGTCTGCATCGAACTGGGACTGCTGCACTCATTCACATTCCCATCCGCGAAACCCGCGCGGAAAGTTTTGCTGTGGCGTGATGCTTAGAGCGGCGGGCGGTCAATTGACTCAAAATGCCATCCCCAATTCCGTCACCCCCGCGCAGGCAGGGGTCCCGCTAACGAGTTGTAAAAAAGCGGGATTCCCGCCTTCGCGGGAATGACGGGTTTGGGTTGAGAGTGATTTCATTTGGCCATCCGATGCTTAGCAACCGAGCAAGCGTTCCCTCATCCGCCCTTCGGGCAGCTACCGCGAGTTCCTTATCAGCATGGAAATCGCAGGCTGCGTGGCCGTTGTGGATGCGAAGGTGGCACAGGCTTTTGGGCTTTGGGACACTTCACAAGGCAACAGTAACCGATTGAATTCGACACACGCGACCGCTTGCTCTATTGCAAATCACCCCTCAGCAATTCGAGATTTGAACATGCGTGACATCTCCGAAGTTCTGGCTGACATATCTGCCAAGGTAAAATTGGCAACTGACCGGGGCAAAGTGGCGGATTATATACCTGAACTCGCCGACGTGGACCCGAACAAGTTCGCCATGGTGGTCGTCGACAGTGAAGGTGTAATTCATGCCACAGGTGACAGCGATCAGCCCTTCTCCATCCAAAGCATTTCCAAGGTTTTTACCCTCACCATGGCCTTGGGCATATATGGTGATGCGATTTGGAAACGGGTGAGCCGCGAACCATCTGGCAGCGCGTTCAATTCCATTGTGCTTTTGGAACATGAGCGCGGCATCCCGCGTAATCCCTTCATCAATGCCGGAGCAATTGCCATTGCCGACATTGTTTTGGCAGGCCGCGAACCGCGTGATGCAATTGCTGACGTGTTGCAATTCATGCGACTGGTATCAGGCGACGAAACCATCATGATCGATAATTCAGTGGCCAAATCGGAAGCCCAATTTGGCCACAAGAATTATGCCCTTGCCCATTACATGAAAGCCTGCGGAAACTTGGCCAATGAGGTGGAAAAAACCTTGAGTGTGTATTTCCATCAATGCGCCATTGCCATGAGTGCCCGCCAACTTGCGAGTGCCGGTTGTTATCTCAGTCGTTCTGGAATCCACTCCCAAACCGGACAGGATGTCATTTCAGCCGAAAAAACCCGCCGGATAAATGCGCTGATGCTGACCTGTGGCCACTATGATGGCTCCGGCGAGTTTGCCTATCGCGTTGGCATCCCCGGCAAGAGTGGCGTGGGCGGCGGCATTCTCGCTGTGGTTCCCGGCAAGGCGTCAATTGTTGTCTGGTCGCCAGGATTGACCCCATATGGCAATTCCCTGCTCGGCACCTGGGCCCTTGAACATCTTGCCAAGGCCATGGAGTGGTCGGTGTTCAACCCGCAGAGTTAGGGTATTGGGCGGTCAATTGTAATCAAAAT
>JANONM010000485.1:0-2594 GCA_031420855.1 Hyphomicrobiales bacterium | reverse complement strand
CTGCGGTCCGTTCAGGGTTTCCAAGTCCAACTCATTCTCGGCACCGGGAGCAGCCTGCACCAGTGCATCCCAGGGGGGATTGACTGAAGGTTGCGATTCCCCAACTGAGGGAAGGTTTTTTGAAAATGGCAATTGCGGATTGGTGCAGGCCACGAGGAGCAAGACCAAAACCAGGGATTGCCAGACGTGGCTGACCATCAGATCAGCGCAATCGCTGAAATCAGGCGGCCATAGTCAGCCTCACCCCGATGGGTGGCGCGGCGATAGCTGTAGAAGCGCGATTCATCAGCATAGGTGCAAAGCGCGAGATCATGAACATGAGTCAATCCCGCAGCTTTCAGTCGCATGCGCAAATAGCCGGGAAGATCAAACATGAAGTGATCGGCCTTGCTGGATGAGGTGAAAAACTGGCTGTGGTTTTGGTCTTGCTGCAAAAATGGTGCAGGAAATTCAGGGCCCACTTCATAGTTGGCTTTCGAAATGGTGGGTCCCACAGTTGCAGTGATGCGATCACGGCTGGCACCGAGTTTCACCATGGCGGTGATGGTGGAGTCGGTGATGCCAAGCAATGCGCCCTTCCAGCCGGCATGGCAAACGCCAATGACCCCTGCCTCCTGATCCGCGAACATGACGGGAGCGCAATCGGCTGTGAGTGTTGTAATGGCGATGCCTTTTTGCCTGGTCACCAGGCCATCAAGCTTCGGCTGGTTTTCCGGCTGCCAGAGACCGGTGACTTCAATCACGTCAGCACTGTGCACCTGATGCGCTGTAAGAACATGACCTTCTGCAACGCCAAGACTGCGGGCGACCGCGTCCCGATTCATTTTGACAAGATCAGGATCGTCACCCGACCCCAGCCCGCAATTCAGCGAGGCAAAAATCCCGGTGGAATGGCCGCCAGCCCTTGTGAAAAAACCATGGGCGATGGTGGGGTGTTTCAAACTATCAGATTCAATCATGCATCACCAAAAGGATAGGGAACCGTATTACCCGGCCCCGTGATCGCCATCACCTTGAAAAGCTGGCCCATTTGGCCGGGATGTGCAAGCCTTGTTGATGCCGCAAGCAAATCCGCCCGTTGTTGCGGTGTGGCTTTGCTTGTCAACTTCAGGGTGCGCTGTTCAAGTCCCATGCGTTGCAGAAACTCGCCTTGGGTTTGCAGGCCGGCAACCCGGGCACCCCCTGCCATGAAAGCCCGCGCCAGACTTTCAAAATCAACGTGGGAGGTGATGTCAGACTCACCCGGCTGTTCAGTGATGGCAACGGGCTGATGATTTTTGAGGGCTTGCAAAGTGTCACCCAGCGCACTCCTGGCGTGGCCATAGTCAATCACCAGGGCAAGGCCTCCGGCTTTGCAGAGATGATCCCCCAATTGGGTCGCTACCGCATCGCGAATGCTGGAGTCTTCGTAGATGCCATCACCCGTCAGGGGCAGCTGTCGCGGCGATGGCACCAGGCCGATATTGAGGACGCCATTTTCCAAACCGATACAACGTTCAAAGACCCTGCCCTGTTTGCGTTCAAGCTGGCGAATGGGAAGCGCATCGAAAAACTCATTGGCGATTAGAATGGTGGGTTTTGCGGGCAGCGATGCCGCACTGCTGTGCCATGTGGCATCCGGCACGCGCTGGCGTTGGGCCTCGCGCAAGGTGGGGCTCATTTCGACAAAATGCACATTCCGGGCTTTCGCACATTCCGGCAGTTTATTCAGTACACGGATGATATCGGCCATCAAGGTGCCGCGACCTGGCCCCAGTTCCACAAGTGCAAAGTTTCTGGGCGTGCCAATGGATTGCCAGGCTTGGGCGACCCAGATGCCCAGCAACTCGCCAAAGACCTGGGAGATTTCGGGCGACGTGGTAAAATCGCCCGTCGTGCCGAATGGATCGCGGTTCATGTAATAGCCAAATTTCGGATGGCTCAAGCAGAGCGCCATATAGCGGTCGATTGGCAGGGGACCTTCCTGCTCGATGGTACTGACAATAATGGATTGCAGGGTTGTCATGCGGTTTTGCGCGATCGTAGCAGTAGCCAGATGCCAACGGCGACCAAAGGCAGTGACAATGCCATGCCCATGGTGAAGTATCCCGCGAAGTAACCAAGGTGCTGATCAGGTTCGCGGAAGAATTCCACGAAAATGCGCGACAGTCCATAAATCAGGGCATAAAGGCCGGATGCGCGACCGGGATGTTTCAAGGCACCCCAGCGGTGGGTTGCAAGCCGGATGACCAGAAACAACAACAAGCCTTCAAGCAACGCTTCGTAAAGCTGGCTGGGATGGCGGGCGAAATTATCGCCGGGAAATATCACGGCCCACGGCATGTCACTGGCCCTGCCCCACAGCTCGGCATTGATGAAGTTGGCAACGCGTCCCAGCCCCAGCCCAACCGGGGTTGCGGCGGCACCGAGATCAAGCAGCCGATCAAGGCCCATGCCGTGGCGTCGGCCATAAATCAGACAGGCCAACACAACGCCGAGAAATCCTCCGTGGAAAGACATGCCACCATCCCAGGTTTTGAATATCTCAAGCGGGTTGGCGAAGTAATGTAGTGGCTTGTAAAACAGCACATAGCCCAAGCGGCCGCCGCCGATAA
>JANONM010000484.1:0-2365 GCA_031420855.1 Hyphomicrobiales bacterium | reverse complement strand
CGCGCCCAGTGTTCGAGATTGCCGTGGGCAGGTGGGTCGAAGCCGAGATCGGATTTCAGTTCCTTGTAAATGTTCACCAACGATGGCGGCGGGGGCACACCTTCGCGCACAGAAAAACACAAGCCATGGGCCTGGCCTTCGCCGTGATAGGGGTCTTGCCCGAGAATGACGACGCGCACCTTGTCGAGTGGCGTTGCATCAAGGGCGTGAAACCATTCACTGGCTTTGGGGAAAATGGGTTTTCCGGCGGTGCGCTCGGCCTCGAGAAAGGCCTTGAGATCGGCCATGTAGGGCGCATCAAAATCAGCCTGCAGGGGAGCCAGCCATGAGGCGTGAAGTTTTACCATGGCACTGTGGAACCTGCCTCAACCCCTCAGATATTTCATCAGTGCGCGGATGTCGCCGTTGTTGCGGTTGAGCACGCCGACAAAGGTGGTGCGCATCTGTCCCGCGAGCCAGATGGAAGATACATTGACATCCTGCACACGATATCCGCCGCGGCCCTTGCCGACCCGGAAAATCACCTTCTTGCCGCTTGAAGAAGTGGCGCTGACGATATTGGCGCTGCACGTCGTGACTTTCAGTCCACTGACATTGAACTTGTTGCCATGGCGGGCGAGGAAGCGTCCCATGAAGGATTGGGCAAGGCGGACATATTCGCCCTCATCGGCTCGCGACAGCTTTTTGCGGTGAATGCCAAGGGCCGAGAGAGCAATGCTGCGTGTGTCGGCATAGCGTGAAGCTGCGCCGACAAAGGCTGATGCCGAACCCTGGCGCGACGCGGCGGCGAAGGCTTGACCGGCATTGAGCACAAAGCCGCCCGCAGGACAGTTGCTGGCAGCTTGGGATGCAGCTGACAAGGCAGACAAAACAACCAAGCCTCCGAGAAAAGCCAGAACGCATTTCATTTATCAATCCTCACAACTTTCGAAGGCCCCCTTCGTATCGTTGCGCAATGTGCTACTGATCAAAACTTTCCGCAAGCCCTGCTGCCAAAGCATCACGAGGCAGCTCCATTAATGGTCTTGGGCGGCTTTGCGTTTCCAGCCCTTGATCCTGCCGTTGCGCAGATGAAGGTCGTCAGTGGCACCCTTGATATCTTCGGGCCTTGCCAAACCGAATGTGCGTCGGCGAATTTCAAGGATCAGGTCTTCGCGGTTGGTGAGATGGGCAATTTCGTGGAAGGGAATCGGTTTGCCAATGCGTACGCCGAGGTCTGTGCCGATGCGCCGTGCGGTTTCGCGGAAGACGAGTGAGAGGCGCAAGGTGAGGCTGATGTGGCTGGCGATTTGGAACAGTCTGGAATTCTGGCCAGTGAAAAACACCGGCACGATGGTGGCTTCCGACATGCGGATGAGCTTTGCCGTGAACGGGGCCCAAGGCAAGTCCACGGCTTGGGCATGCAAGGGGCGTTCGGTGGTTGAAACGCCACCTGCGGGGAAAATGCCGACGGCACCACCTTGCTTTAACCAGTTTTGTGCGGCCAGCCGTGATCGCACGTTGGTTTCGCGGGCTTCCCGCGTCGGAGCAAAAGCCACGGGCAACAAATGTTGCGCGGCTTCGGGGGCTTGGCAGAGAACGTCATTGGCCAAGACTTTTGCGTCGGGTCTGGCCTTCAAGGCAAGCCACGTCAGGGTGATGCCATCCAGCACGCCATAGGGGTGGTTTGAAATGAAAATGACGGGGCCTGACTTGGGAACCTGCGCCAATGTATCAGCGTCATAGGTGACGTTGATGCGGAGCAGGCGCATGGCACTGTCAAAAAAACTTTCGCCTTTCGAAAGGTTCTCCTGATGGCGCAGATAAAGTTTCTTGAGCTTCCGCTGGCCGCCGATTTTCTCAATGGCCTGAATGACGGTGCGTTGCAGCCAGTGTTGATCGGCGGTGGAATAGGAAAAGCGAAGGTGCGGTGCGACGGCAGCAGTTTTGGATGTATGGGACAGCAATGGGGCAAATCCGCCAGTTGAGGGAACGGCGTCTATAGCGGCTAAATGTGACAGCCAGAAGTGGAATTCCGGAATTGGTTTTCTGGCTGAGCTGCGGCAGATAAACAGCATTTCCATCCGACCATATTTGCGCTAACCTTCGCCGGGGCAGAGCGGAGATTCTGATGGTCCTGCGCATTGTTGCTGCATTTGTTTTCCTGCTGCTGGCACTGTCGCCCGCGGAGGCCAAGCGCGTGGCGCTGGTGATTGGCAATAACAGCTACCTGAACCTGCCTGCCGACAAGCAGTTGAAAAAGGCATTGAATGACGCTGCCGCCGTGCGGACAACGCTGGCGGATGATCTGGGGTTTTCGGTTCTTTATGGCGAAAACACGGATTGGACCAGCATGAACAACTTGATCAAGCAGCTCGAAACGGGT
>JANONM010000483.1:0-1539 GCA_031420855.1 Hyphomicrobiales bacterium | reverse complement strand
CTCTTGCAAGGCATTCTCAATCCACCCATAAAGTTTGCCAACAAATTGTTGAACCTCGAAATTCCGAGCTTGCCAACAGTCGGTCGCACCAAGCCGCAATGGGACATCGAAGAAGAAATTTTCCCGCAGTTGTCGGGACTGGCCGATGTGCGCTGGGCCAAGATCAATCCGCGCGGCCAGCGTGAAGTTGAATTCAACATGCTGTCTTCAGACGCAGTTGCACTTTCCCAGGCCGTTGCGAAATTGGAAGTGGCCTTGCGCAAGGAGCCCATCTTGCGGTCAGTTGCAGCGCAAGGTTCGCTAGAGCGTCCCGAAATACAGATCATCCCCCGCCCCGATGAAGCTGCCAAAGTTGGCATCACCGCAGCGCAGATTTCGCAAGCCGTTCGCGTTGCCACCATCGGCGATTTCGGACCCTTGCTGGCCAAGTTCAAGGCGGGAGATCGCCTGTTGCCGATTCGCGTGCAAATCCCCGAGGAAGCCCGCACCAAGCTGAGTGAGATCACCAGTTTGAAACTCATTTCCTCAACTGGTGCATCAGTGACGCTGTCATCTGTTGCTGAAGTCAAGTTCTCCCAGGGCCCGAGTTCCATCAAACGCTTCGACCGCCAACGGCAAGCGACCATTGGTGCAGACTACGTCAGCAGTGTGGAATTGGGCGATGCTTCCAAACGCATCCAGGAAGTGGCCGACGGATTGAACTTGCCCAAGATCGTCAAATTGCAAGAAAGCGGCGATGCTGAAATCCAGGGCGAAGTGAATACCGAATTCGTCAAGGCTGCCGGTTTGGGTGTGATCCTGATGCTGGTGGTGCTGGTACTGCTGCTCGGCAACGTGTTCCAACCCTTCGCCATCCTGCTCTCGCTGCCCTTGTCGATTGGTGGCGTTGTCATCGCCCTGCTGCTGACAAATAATGCTTTTTCCATGCCTGTGATCATCGGCATGTTGATGCTGATTGGCATCGTGGCCAAGAATGCCATCATGTTGATTGACTTTGCCGTTGAACGAACCAAACACGGCATGAACAGGCTTGATGCCATTGTTGACGCCGGCCGCAAACGGGCCCGCCCGATTGTCATGACGACACTGGCCATGGGGGCTGGCATGTTGCCGTCTGCCATGGGCATCGGCGAAGGCGGCTCGTTTCGCGCACCCATGGCCATTGCGGTTATCGGAGGGTTGATTGCCTCGACTTTCCTGAGCCTGGTTTTTGTGCCGTCATTCTACATCGTCATGGACGATCTGGCCCGACTGACCCGTTGGACATTCGCCCGCTTCCTTGGCGCTGTTGATGATCCCGAAGTCATCGATCCGCGCCTGTTGAAAGTTGAAAACCAGGTGGCCGTTGTCGGTGATGCGGTTGCAGATACTGCCAACGAAATTGACGAACTGACAACCCGCATGCAAACCATTGAAGGCCGGGTCGAAGAAGCCATCCGCGCCGCAACGCCGCGCAAAGTTCAAACGCCCAAACTGGCGGCGGAGTAGAACAAAAAACGGCGAAGGTAATCACATGTTGCCCCCACCTCCGACGCTTCG
>JANONM010000482.1:0-10001 GCA_031420855.1 Hyphomicrobiales bacterium | reverse complement strand
TTCTTGCAAGTGTGGACACGGCCATGTGGGGCATTGTGATTGTCGACGTTTGGCAATGGACGCCGCTCATCATCCTGATCACGCTTGCAGGTTTGAAGCGGGTGCCGCAGGACCAGCTTGAAGCCAACATGGTGGATGGCGCTACGCCAATCCGCAACTTCCTGTCAGTCACCCTGCCCAATCTCTATCCGGTTCTGTTGATCGCAATCATGTTGCGCTTCATGGACAATTTCCGCTTTATCGACACTGCCATGGTTTTAACAGGCGGCGGCCCGGCAGACTCGACCAAGATTCTGCCGATCTATTTGTTCGACGTATCCTTCAGGTTCACGGAACTTGGCCGCGCCGCAGCCATCGCACTTATTCTACTCGTCGTCACAATTGTACTTGGCAAGGCACTGGTGCGCATCTTTGATCGCCAGCAACCTGCGGCTCACCAATAAGGATTGTCACATGTCATCCCGCGACATCGTAAATTACAACACGCCGCTGAGCCGGGCCTTCAACTGGTTTGCAAAAATATTTATTGCCTTCTACCTGGTGTGGACGGTGTTGCCGATTTTTGTCATGATCATGTCATCCTTCAAGGATCTGTTGGAGTCATTCCAGATCCCGGCCGTGGGTGACTGGTTGGGGGCACGGGTTTTCTTCAACTTCACGCCGACATTCCAGCACTACATCGACCTTTTCACCCAGCAACCGTTTGGCACCTATCTCTTCAATTCGATTGTCGCGGCGGGCGGCTCCGCAATTATTTCTGTCGTACTCGGTTCAATGGCGGCTTATTCACTGTCTCGCACCGATTTCAAATTCAAGAATGATTTGTTCTTCTGGATCATATCAACGCGCATGGCACCAGTGGTCGCAGTGCTTGTGCCGCTGTATGCCATTTTCCGTGGCCTCGACCTTGTAGGTTCACTTTCCGGTCTCATTCTTGCCTACACCACTTTCAATTTGCCCTTTGCCATCTGGATCCTGAAAGGCTTCTTTGACAATGTGCCCTATGCCATCGAAGAAGCCCAGATGGTTGATGGCGCATCACGCCCCAGGGCCCTGATCTCGATTCTGCCGCTCGTGGCACCCGGCATCGCCGCGTTTGTGGTGCTGTGCATTCTCTTCGCGTGGAACGACTTCCTCTTTGCCGCCATCATCGGTTCAGGCGATGCAAAGACGTTGCCGGTGGCGACGAAGGAACTGGTGCAGCCGCAAAACATCCAGTGGGGCACGATCATGGCTGCAGGCACCGTCACCACATTGCCGATGATGTTGCTGGGCCTCGTTATCCGTAAGTATTTAGTCACTGGCCTCACCATGGGCGCGGTCAAGGAATAGTTGGAGAGAATTTATGGCAACCGTAACAATCGACAAGGTCTGGAAGAAGTATGGCACGTTCGATGCCGTCAAAGACCTGAACATCAACTGTCCTGATGGAACCTTTCTGTCCATTCTCGGTCCGTCTGGCTGTGGCAAATCTTCGACAATGCGCATGATTGCCGGGCTCGAACACATCAGTGCAGGTGAAGTTCGCTTCGACGGTCAGCGCATCAACGACCTCGCGCCGAAAGATCGTGATGTCGCCATGGTGTTTGAAAACTATGCACTTTATCCGCATAAAACAGTCTACGAAAACATGGCAAATCCACTGCGTCTTCGCGGCCAGAGCGATACCCAGATCAAGGACCGTGTCACGGGTGCCGCCAAGCTTCTGGAGATCAGCCAACTTTTGGAGCGCCGCCCCTCAGAATTGTCCGGCGGCCAGAAACAGCGCGTTGCAATAGGCCGCGCCATTGTGCGTGAACCCAAACTGTTCCTGTTTGATGAACCCATCGCACATCTGGATGCGAAGCTGCGCGCCCATATGCGCGCCGAAATCAAGCATCTGCAACGCGCCCTCGGCACGACGATGATTTACGTGACCCACGACCAGCTGGAAGCCATGTCCATGGCCGACATGATCGCCGTCATGCATGAAGGTGAACTGCAACAATTGGGAACGCCGCGCGAAGTTTACAACAACCCTGTCAATGCCTGGGTGGCGGGCTTCGTGGGTGAACCCGCCATGAATTTCATGGATGCAACCGTGGAAGACAAGGGTGGCAAGACTTGGTTCAATCATCCGAACTTCTCGATTGCTGTCACACCTGAACAGCGCAAATTGCTCAGCGCCCAGAATTCAAAACAAATTCGCATGGGTGTGCGCCCTGATGCACTCAGCATCTCAGGTGCCAAGCCTAAAGAGGGTCACATCCAAGGCGAAATCTTTGTCACTGAACTTTTGGGCAGTGACATGATTGTTGACGTCAACCTTGACGACAGCCGCATTCGCGTCAAAACCACGCCGGAATTCATGGGCAAGGAAGGTGATAAGTGTTACATCACCGTCAACCGCGAGAAGTGGCACGCCTTCTCGATGGCGGATGGCCAAGCCTTTTTCTGATGTTGGTGGAACCGCAAGCCATGGGTGCCCGGAATGGACATGCTACACTTGCGGATTTTCTTGATGAGTTCAAGACATCGGGGCAGCCTCTAAACCCTCTGACCCTGTTTCATGCGGTTCGCAATCTGCCTTACCTGTCAACAGGTGATCGCAGCCTTGAAGGTATTCTACAGCGCCGCGCTGGATCTTGCTCCAGCAAACACATTTTGCTTTCCGCGTTGTTGGATCAGCTCGGTATCAAGTCACATGTGGAATTGGTGTTGGGGGATTTTGCAACGCCGTTCCGTGGTGCGCGGAACATTCCAGCGGCTCTCGCTGCTGTTGCAAGGGACGGCATTCGCGACATCCACAACATTGTGCGGGCCGAAATCAATGGCGCAACAGCCATTCTTGATGCGACGTGGCATGATGCCATGCTGCCTTTCAACATGCGTGTGAACAATACCTGGGCCGGGCAGGGCGATACGCAGATAGCTGTTGATGTGGCGGAAATGCTTGGACCTTCGCTGCAGCCTGCCGAAGACAAGGCGCGGATCATTTCCAGCTGGCCTGACGCTGAACAACAGAAGCGCCGAGGTTTTCTTGAATCCGTGAATGCATGGGTCGCGTCAGTGACACCACAACACTAAAATGGGAGACTAAACATGGCGGGAAAAACCACGAAGGCTTTCATCGGCATTGACGCGGGAACGACGGGCACCACCGTTGCCATTTATGATGACAAGGGCAACGAGATTGCCACAGGCTACAAGGAATACGCCTGCAGCTACCCGCGTGCCGGCTGGGTCGAGCAGGAATTCGCCGACGTGTGGGACGGCATTTGCGTGGCCGCGAAACAGGCGATCAAGGCCGCAAACCTGGCCCCATCTTCCTACAAATCCGTTGGTTTCTCCAGCCAGCGTGGCACCTTTGGGTTGCTGGATGCCAAGAAGCAGCCGCTTGCACCCTCCATCGTCTGGAATGATGGTCGCGCCCAAGCCTATGAAGGCAAGTTTGCCGAAACACTTTCGGCAAAAGACTATCAAGCCCACACGGGCATGCCTCTTGCCGCTGCCTGGGCCGCGTGTAAAATTGCTTGGCTGCGCGACAACCGACCTGACATTTTCGAGAAGACCCGCTGGGTGGTGAATGGCCAGGAATATTTCATGCATCTGCTTGGCGCTGATGATTGGACGACGGACCCTGCCTCCCTCACCCTCAACGGCATGATGGATATTCGAAAACTGGATTGGAGTGACCAGGTTCTGAAACTCTGTGGTCTTACACGCGACATGGTTCCGCCTGTTGGCAGAACGGCGACCCAAGCTGGTGTTGTGTCAAAAGCTGCTGCCGCCGCAACCGGTATTCCCGTGGGTACACCGATTTGCCGTGGTGCCGGCGACCAGCAATGTGCAGCCATTGGTGCAGGCATCATCAAGCAGGGCATGGCGGAATTCACCGTTGGCACATCAGCTGTGATGGTGGCGCATGTTGACAGTGTGGACCGGGTGACGGGCGACAAACTTTTCCTCGGTGGCCATGGTGTACCCGGCATGTGGGATTTGGAGGGTGCAGCATTTGCTGCGGGCGTATGTCTGCGCTGGTGGCGCGATATTCTTGGTATGCCTGAGCAGACCGCCGCCAAAAAAGCCAAGCGCAGCCCCTATGCCGAAATGGTTGATCTCGCCATGAAATCACCAGCCGGTGCGAAAGGTCTGATTTTCCATCCCTTCATGCAAGGCCAGGTGACACCTTACTATGATGTGACTGCCAAAGGCGGATACCTCGGCATGCGCCTTGACCATGACCGCGCCGATGTGATGCGTGCCGTGCTTGAAGGCGTATCAAACGAAATGCGCATGATCGTTGATACCTTCCAGTCTGGCATGAAGGGCGGTGTCACCGAATTCCGTCTCACCGGTGGCGGCACCAAGAGCCCGGGCTTTGTGCAGATCATGACGGACGTGATTGGCATTCCCGCTGGCGTTCCCAAGGTGCGGGAATGCACGGTGCTGGGTGCGGCCATTCTGGGTGCTGTGGGTGCTGGTCATTTCGCCAGTGTCGCCGAAGCCGCGGGTGCCATGGTGTCGCTTGAAAGCATGGTCGAACCATCGCGCGTGACACGCGCACTCTATGAAGATCAGCACGCCCTGTTCAAATCAGGCTACACCAGCCTCAACAAGGGCGGGGCCTATCAGGCGATGTATGATTACAACGCGAAGTATTTTTGATTGAACGACCGGGGAAAGATGTATTGCGTTTTTCCCACTCGTTTGAGATTTTCAAATGCATATCTCAGAAAAATAAATCCTCATAAGTCGCCATTCCAAACGCCCGCCCTCTTGCGGGCGATTTGGAACCCCGCTTTGGCGGCCGTCAATCTTGATGCCCAAAAAAGCGGGGTTCCAGCTCGTGCTCCGCAAGAGCTACGCTTGGCTGGAATGACGGTCTTGTAGTATTCTTGTAAGCATAAAATTTGCATGAACGCTTGATAGTCTTCGCGATCATGATGGATCACTTGATTCCTCTTTTTCATACAAATTCTCAAAGCGTGGCGTCAGCGGCGATGTTGAGGCGATAGAGGCAATCTCATCCTTGCGCATGAAGACAACGCCTTTTTTCTTCTGTGCATATTCTATGAAACGCTTGAGTGACCGCACCCGCGCAGGCCGCCCTGCGATGCGGTCGTGCAGGCTGATGGACATCATGCGGCGGCGTTTTCCCGCTTCCTCGTAGAGCTGGTCGAATTCATCATGGAGCTGCTTTTCAAAACCCATCGTGTCGAAATTATAGCGTTCAAACTGTACAATGTCGTTCAGGTTGATGGTGTAGGGCACAATCACAAAATCCTTGCCCTTCACCGGAATGATGAACGGCTCATCCATGCTCACATCATCAATGTGATAGGTGAAGCCCAGCTCTTGCAATAGAGCCAGTGTGCGGGGGGTGCCGCGCATGGCTTGGCAGTTGTAGCCTTTGGGTGCTACTCCCGTGATGCGTTTGATGACTTCAACATTGTCGGCAATGAACTTGCGTTCGGCTGTTTCATCCAGATCATATTGCGGCGTCCAGCTTTGGCCGTGGGCGGCGGCTTCATGACCGCGTTCCACGATTTCTTTCGCCAAGGCAGGGGCCTTCTCAACCGCAACACCTACCATATGGGACGTGGTCCTGACCTTCAGTGTACTGAATAAATCGAGGAGTCGGGGAAGTCCTTCACGCACACCATATTGATACCACGTCGTCGTCGGGTAATCGTTGAAACCGGGTTTGAGTTGGAAGCCGTCAAGCGGACTGGGTGCGCCAGAGGATGGCTCGCCGCCCGCCTCAAACTGCATGGAAATTGAAATCACCAGCCGGATGCCGTCGGGCCAAAAGCCGCCAGTCGTCAATTTACGGGCCATTGCGGACTCCTTTGCCTTTATGAAAATGTTTGAGCACGACTGAAAATAATTTTCAATACTTCTTGAAAATCCTGAAAATTGATGGTTAGAGTGAGCCTGAAATTGTTGCTTCAAAGCACCAACATCAATGAAACAGGGTTATCCTCTCCTCCACTGTCGAGAAGAAAATTTTCAACAGGCTGAGAATCAGGACAATGCAATTGGTCCAAGTCGGGCCTCACAGGGAGTGAAACAAATGCCGATCCCCGGAATTCAAGGCATGGAGCATGTGGGTCTCACAGTGCCAAATTTGCAGGAAGCCTGTGATTTTTTTGAAAAGATTTTGGGCGCGGAAGTGTTGTTCACCGCCGCCACTGATTTTCGCAATGACGACAGCGACTGGATGACAACCCATCTCAACATCCACCCCCGCGCTGTGGTCAAGGAATTTCGTTACGTCCGCATGCGCAACGGCACCAATCTTGAGCTGTTTGAATATTCATCTCCCGACCAGAAAACCGTGTTGCCGAAAAATTCCGACGTTGGCGGTTATCATCTCGCGTTTTATGTCGACGACATTTACGCCGCCGTGAAGTTCCTGAAAGACAATGGCGTCAAAGTTCTCGATGAACCCACAGTTTATGCCGACGGCCCGAATCTTGGCCTGAGCTGGTGCTATTTCATGGCGCCTTGGGGGCTTCAGCTTGAAGTCGTGTCAGCACCTAAGGGCACGGTTTTTGACAGTCAAGCCAAAGCGGCAGGCAAGCGCCGCCTGTTTGATCCAAGCCGCCCGCAGGAAACGCTGATCTAGTTCCCCCGCACCCTCCTTGAAATCCAAAAAATACAAGGTCTGACATTATGCCATTGTTAAATATGGGCCCGATGCTGAAGCGCGCACAAGCCGCGCGTTATGGCATCGCCGCTTTCAACATGATTGACTACAATTCTGTGCGCGCCATTGTTGACAGTGCTACGGAATTCAAAGCCCCAATCATCGTGCAGGTCTCGACCAAAACCATCCGCCACTGGGGCTTCAAGCCGATTGCCGGTTGGGTCAAACAACTGGCCGGTGACACGGACGTTCCCGTGGCGCTGCACCTTGATCATTGCTCTGACATCAAAATCATTCAAGGCTGTATCGATGCGGGCTGGACCTCTGTGATGTTTGATGGTTCTGCACTTCCGTTCAAGGAAAACATCGCGAAGTCGAGTGAAATTTACAAACTCACCGAGGCCGCAGGCGTTGGCTTGGAAGCAGAAATTGGTGCCATTGGCGGTGTTGAAGACGACAAGTTCGTGGCGCAGGACAAATCCATTCTGGCTGACTTTGATGAATGCGTTGCCTTCTGCAAGGAAATGCCAAAGCTTGCAGTGTTTGCACCGGCCATAGGAACCGCCCATGGTTTCTACGCAGGTGAGCCGAAAATTGCCTATGAACTGCTGGAGCGCATTACCGCAGCCATTGACATTCCCATTGCCCTGCACGGTGGCACCGGCCTCACCGAGGAACAATTTCATCGCTGCATTGGCGCAGGCTGTGCCAAGGTCAATATTTCCACGATGCACAAAAAGCGCTTTATTGATGGCTTCATGGGGCACCGTGACAAGAAGCCAAAGGAATCCGAACCGTTGCCCTTCATCCAGTCGCAATACGAAGCGATGAAAGGCGATGTGCGCGACATGATCCGCACCTTTGGCAGTGAGGGCCGTGCCGCTCACGCAGCTGGAAATGCTTGAGATGCAGGCCCTGATCTTTGATTGCGATGGTGTTCTCGTCGATACGGAGCGCGATGGCCACCGCGTCGCATTCAATGCGGCTTTCAAGGCCATTGGTTGGGAAGCCGAATGGTCGGTTGAGCGCTATGGCGAATTGCTGACCACGGCCGGTGGCAAGGAACGCATGCGCCGCCACTTTGATGAAAAGCGCTGGCCAGTTCCGGAAACAGAACGCGACGCGGCCATTGCCTCGTTGCACAAACTCAAAACCAATCTTTTCATGGAACTGATTGAAAGCGGCGCATTGCCGCTGCGCACAGGCGTTGCACGTATTGTCGATGAAGCCATTGCCGCCAAGCTGAAGATCGCTGTTTGCTCCACATCCAATGAACGGGCAGTGCAGGCTGTCGTCGACAAAATGCTGGGCGCCAAACGCTCTCAGCACATCAAGGTTTTTGCTGGTGATATCGTCGCCAGGAAAAAGCCAGATCCCGCCATCTACAATCTGGCAGCACATGAACTTGGCCTCGATCCGAAAAAATGCGTGGTTGTGGAAGACTCCAACAACGGTCTTCGTGCCGCAAAAGCCGCCGACATGAACTGCATTGTCACGATCTCATCCTATACCGCAGACGAGGATTTCGAACTTGCTGATCGTGTGGTGCCAGAACTCGGCGACAGTCCCGGTCGTGTGGTCACATTGTCTGATCTCAGTGCGCTGGTGCGCTAGAAAAGTCAGGCCTTTTTAGTGTTGCGTGAATAAAAACGCTCCAAGGCCATGCCCGTCGCTTTCAAACCTTCGCGCGGCTTCTGCCCGTTTTGGAAAAGCAGTCCGAGATAGAGCAACTCAACCAGATAGAGCTGGCAAATGCGGCCTTCAAGGAAATCGCCGTACAAGGGTTGCGGCGTACCGTGATGCCATGTGATCAATTGGATTTCAGCGGCCTTGGCCACATCAGAATTTGGATTGCTGGTGATGGCAATGGTTTTTGATCCCTTGCTGCGTGCGAGGGTCAGCGCAGCGGCAACGGTTTCAGTCTGGCCCGTGTGCGAAATGCCAACCATTGCGCGTTGGGGTGTCATGGTGGCGGCAGCAGTGATCTGCGTATAGCCGTCGTTGTAACTCTTGGAGTCAATGCCGGCTTTCAACAGCATGTGCACGGCTTCATCGCAGACAGAGGCAGCACCTCCCACGCCTACAAAAATTGTCATCGAAGCATCGGCCACCGCCTGCACTGCCTTTTCAATTCTGTCGGCATCCAGCATGCGGTGCGTTTCACGAATGGCAGAAGCGAGTGTGAGCGACAACTTCTCACTCAGTGTGATCATGTTATCGCCGTCCAGCAAACCTGATGGCAGATTTGCATAAGGAGATTCCCGGTGGGACTCTTCGGCGATCGACAACTTCAGGCTGGGAAAGCCTTCGTAACCCAAGGCACGGCTGACCCGGCTAATGGTTGCTTCGCTCACACCCAGGGTGCGGGAAAATTCTGTGATCGAGGCATCGATGCGTATGCCGACATGGCTGCGCAGGTAATCTGCGACTTTGCGTTCAGCCGGCCGGAGTTCACCATATTGGTTCTGGATCCGTTGGATGAGATCAACGCGCCCAGTTTCCGCCATGTGTGTCGTCCTTTCTGCTTGCGCGTTGCAAGCGCTCCAGTACTGCGCTGAAAAGCCCAAACGGAATCGCCACAACTTTTCAACAATAAAGCCCAAAATGGATCAAAAAAGCAATCCCGGAAGAGAAATTTCAGCTGTGAAGAAAATTTTCTCGACAAACAGAAACCCGCATTGTAGAGGTATTATCAAGTAAATACGGGGTTAAACCGCAAAGGTTCGATCAAAATGACCAAAGCAACATCCAGAAAAAACGCACCTCCCAAGGCACTTCTGGAAAAACTTTTCAGAACAGCTTTTTCAATCCGCGTCTTTGAAACCGAAGGCATCAAGCTCTATCGCCAAGGTCTGATCCGGGGCTATTTCCATCCCTATCTCGGCCAGGAAGGCATAGCCACCGGGGCTTGCGCGGCACTTTCAAAGGGCGACTACATCGCTTCCACGCACCGTGGTCATGGCCACTGCATCGCCTGGGGCGCCGACATCAAGCGCATGGTGGCGGAACTTTTGCAGAAAGAAACAGGTTACTGCAGGGGTTACGGCGGCTCCATGCACATCGCCGATATCACGACGGGAAATCTCGGTGCCAACGGCATTGTGGGTGCGGGCACACCACTGGGTGTGGGGGCTGCACTGGCGGCCCAGGTGCGCGGCAGTGATGCCGTCACCGTGACATTCACCACTGACGGTGCCACCAACAACGGCACCTTCATGGAGTCGCTCAATCTCGCCGCCATCTGGAATCTCAATTTCATTTTGATCATCGAGAACAACCAGTATGCCGTGTCGACTCCCATTGGCGACTCAACCCGCGAAACCGATCTCTATAAACGCGGCATTGCCATCGGTGTCGAAAGCCACCTTGT
>JANONM010000481.1:0-1997 GCA_031420855.1 Hyphomicrobiales bacterium | reverse complement strand
GGCCACCTCCTCCCCGATGAAGAATCGGGGCGGAGGGTGAAGTCAGAAACTGCCCTCCAACCCGCCCCTTCGGCGGGGAGGAGGTGGCCGAAGGCCGGAGGTGGGGGCCAAGAAAAGGCACTCTACCATCTGCTGCCAATTGCATAGAGTGCTGCAAGTTCTAATGGACATTGGCACGAACTACACCAAATGCGGATTGTTTTCGCGTTCTTCGCCCAAACTGCTGGCGCTGCCGTGGCCGGGGAGAAATGTTACATCGTCGCCCAGTGGCAAAATTTTATCCTTGATGGCGCTGATCAAATGCCCATGGTTGCTGCGGCGCAGATCGGTGCGGCCGATGGAGCCTTTGAACAACACATCGCCCATGAAGGCAAAGCGCTGGGCTTCGTTGAAAAACACCACCGACCCCGGTGAATGGCCCGGTGCTTCAATGATCTTGAATGTAAACCCTGCGGCTTCCACAACATCTCCTTCAACCAGCCAGCGGTCAGGCTCCACCACACGGGCTGTCAACATGCCGAATTGGGCGCCGGAGTTTGGCAAGTCCTGAAGCAGGAATTCATCGTGTCTGTGAGGGCCCTCAATGGTCACGCCGAGTTTTTCCCTGAGTTCATCGGCTCCACCCGCATGGTCGATATGGCCATGGGTGATCAGGATTTTTTCGACTTTCAGGCCGAGTTTCTGGATGGCTTCAAGAATGCGATCAACATCGCCACCAGGATCGACCACGGCAGCCCGTTTGGTCTTGTCATTGTACAACACGGCGCAGTTTTGCTGGAAGGGTGTGACTGGCACAATGGCGATGCGAAAATCCGGGGAAGCTTGGGTCATCGAGTTTCCATAGCCTTGACGAGGTTCGTCGGGCAAGCCCCCCTTGCAGGCTGAACCGATTCGCGCCAAACAACTTGCCATGCCAACTGCAACCGAACTTTTCACGATACGCGATTTCCTGCGCCATGCCGTCAGCCGCTTCAGGGCGGCCAAACTTGTGCATGGCCATGGCACGACAAGTGTAATTGATGAAGCCGCATTCATTATTCTCGAAACCCTCAGTCTGCCTGTCGATGATATCAACCCCTGGCTGGATGCGCGGTTGACCCGGGATGAGCGCGGAAAAGTCGCCAAGATCATTGATGCACGGGTCAAAACCCGCAAACCCGCCGCATACCTTCTCAAGAAAACCTATATGCACGGCATTCCCTTCTATGTGGATGAGCGGGTGATTGTGCCGCGTTCCTATATCGGCGAACTGTTGATGACCGGATTGATCGGGCCAGATGGCAACAGCCTGCTCGGTGATAAATCCGTCGCCACGGTGCTGGATTTATGCACAGGTTCAGGTTGCCTCGCTGTACTGGCCAATAACTTGTTTCCAGAAGCCGATATTGATGCAACTGATTTGTCGGCTGATGCGCTTGCGGTGGCCAGCAAGAATATCCATGACCACGGCCTCGACAAGGAAATCACCCTGCATCAGGGCAATCTGTTTCAGCCCGTCAAAGGCAAGCGCTTTGATTTGATCATCGCCAACCCGCCTTATGTGGCCGAAGCAGAGACCAAGGCCTTTCCGCCGGAGTACAAGAAGGAACCGTTGATGGCTCACATGGGCGGCGTGGATGGACTGGATATCGTCAGGCGCATCATCGTCGATGTCCCCGATCATCTCAGTCATGGTGGCGTGTTGATCTGCGAAATCGGCACCGGCAAGGAAATCATCGAAGCCGAATTCCCCAAGCTTGACCTGTTCTGGCTGGATACCGCAGAAAGCCAAGGCGAAGTCTTTTTGCTGCGGGGCTAGAGAGGATGTTGCTCATCAAGGCCGCCCCTCATCGCAAATGAACAAGCATCGGAGGGTAGGATATGACTGTTGCCCAATTGAACACAAATGGCTGGCGTTCGATATCGGCTGACACAGCGTTGCGGCTTGGCCGCTATTTCAGCAATGCCCCTTGATTTTGGCTGGATTTGCAAGGGCAGTATGCGATTGCGGAACGGGA
>JANONM010000480.1:0-3671 GCA_031420855.1 Hyphomicrobiales bacterium | reverse complement strand
CTCATCGCATGCACCCGAAAACTCGTCATCTACGTCAACACCGTTCTCGCCAGAGGTACCCCTTGGAAAACCGAAGAAAAACAGATTTCCTAATGGTTGCTCAGCATGAGGGTGGTCTGAAATTTTGAGCGCGTCTCAAAGAACGTAATATTTCAATAACTTGCCCTCACCCTGAGGTGCGATCCCTTGCGAGCCTCGAAGGGCAGCCTGCCAAGAACCCTACAAGCTAATCCAGTCTTTCGTCTGGGTAGATGCCCCACAGCTGGTTTTGTTTGGCATAGCCTTCATAGTCAGCGGTCACGACATAGCACCATTTGCCATTGCAGCTTTGGATTTCGCCGATTACGCCGACAGATAATTTTGCTACGGCAGCACTCTTTTCAGAAGCCCCGTCATGCAGCACAACGGCTTTGTTCTTGGCCCAATCGGCAACCAGGGCGTTGCGTTTGCCGCTCAGCATACTTTGCAGGATCCAGCCTTCGCCACCTTCGCTGTCGCGGATCTTGCGCCAGTTTTCAAATTCAAGGGTGATTTCAACAGGCATGCCCTTGCGCTGGAAAACCCAGGCGACTTCATGATCGCTGGAGGGGCCTTTGCGCACATTCACCTTGCCAGCCTTGATGGTGACAAAGCGCGGCAACGGCAAACCAGAGGGTCCCAACTGTTCAGGCGGTGCTGTCAGGGACGCTGTGATGTCGCCCGCAAGACTTTCATTTGCGGCTGAGCTTCGCATGGAAAGTCCGGCCATCACAAGTATTGCTGCAGTCAGGCAAAGGCCTGAAACCACAAACCCACGGCGGCTGCGGACAAAATCCGGCAACTGGTTTGAAGGACGGGCCAGCCTTGGGGTGGTGCGATAAGAAACCATGAATTCCTGAACCTGCTTGCCACCAGTGTTGCCGCCACAAGGTTAAGATTGGGTCAAAACGGCCATGACCATGCGGTGGGCCCGACCCCGAAGGGGCGGATGAGGTCCTTTTGGCTGTTGATACCCTGTTTTGTGTCACACCAACTCGCCGCGCAAGGCCTTTGCAATCAATGCCTTGGTATTGGCAATTCCGTAAAGCGCTGTGAAGGAACCAAAGCGCGGGCCTTTCTCTTCGCCGAGCAGCACTTGATAAAGCATGTTGAACCAGCTTTGGGCCACGCCAACAGAGCCATCTTTTTGCACCGTTGTGTAAGGTTCACGGCGGCCTATGTCATAAACAGATTTCTGGATGTCTTCGGGGCTGGTGCCTTCCGGCAAGGTGGTGAGGCGGTCAACAAGATCGCGCAAGGCTGTCGCCTCATCATCCGTAGGCAGACGATATTTTTTGGCGGGCTTTACGAAATCGGTGAAATAGCGAATGGCATAGCCGACGAGCGAGTCCAAACGCGGATGAGTTGTCGGTGACATTTCCGGCATGTAACGCTGGAGGAACGCCCACATCACAGACTTGTCTTCGGTATTGGCAACAGCAGCGAGATTGAGCAACAGTGCAAAGGTCACGCCGCCAGACTCCGGCGCAGGCGGATAGCCGGCGTGGATATGCCAGACTGGATTCATCAACTGGTCTTTGGCTTCGGTCTGCTTTGGAAACGCTGCGAGGAACTGGGCGTATTCGTCAACCGCACGCGGTATCACATCAAAATACATCCGCTTGGCTTCGCGTGGCTTGTTGAACATGAACTGGGCCAGTGAGTTGGGATCGGCGTAGGTCAGCCATTCATCGATAGTCAAACCATTGCCTTTGGATTTTGAAATCTTCTGGCCGATGTCGTCGAGGAAAAGTTCATAGACGTAATGCTCGGGAGCGGGCGCTCCGAGGATTTCACAAATCTTGTCATAGATCGGCGCATTGGTTTGATGGTCCTTGCCGAACATTTCAAAGTCCACATGGAGTGCTGCCCAGCGCATGCCGAAGTCAGGCTTCCATTGCAGCTTGGTGCGGCCGCCGCGCACATCGAGTGTGATATCCGTGCCATCCTCATCGGGGAATGTGATGGTGCCCTGCTTGGCGTTGACGTCCTTCATCTTCACGTAAAGTACGCGGCCCGAAATCGGGGATATTGGCAGGAAGGGCGAATAGGTGGCCTGACGTTCCGCACCCAAGGTCGGCAACATCACAGCCATGATGTCATCGAATTTTTCCAGCGCATGGATTAGCATGTCATCAAAGCGGCCCGACTTGTAGTAGTCGGTGGCACTGGCGAATTCATAGTCGAACTTGAAGGTATCGAGAAAGCGGCGGAGCATCGCGTTGTTGTGATGACCAAAGCTTTCATAGTCGCCACCAAATGGATTCGGCACCGACGTCAAGGGCTTGTGCAAATGCGGCAACAGGAAATTCTTGTCCGGCACGTTTTCCGGAATCTTGCGCATACCGTCCATGTCATCGGAAAAACACAAGAGCCGGGTGGGCAGATCGGACATCAAGCTGAAAGCCTTGCGCACCATTGTCGTGCGTGCCACTTCGCCAAAGGTGCCGATATGGGGAAGACCTGATGGACCATAGCCCGTTTCAAACAAAACTTGTTTCTGCCCGGATTTCTCTACCCGCTTCAAAATCTTCCGCGCCTCCTCAAACGGCCAGGCACGGGATTCAAGGGCAGCGGAACGGAGTGTGGCGGAGGTGGACATGTTGGAGCTCTTGACTTGGGGCACAGCAAAGTTGCCGGACAAGTGCAGCGGTTAATGATTTTGCAGTTGAAATTCAAGGCGCTTGTGGCAATATGAATGGCATGAACAAGGCCACTTCAAATCGCATCCGGAAACTTCGCAGAGACGGTTACGCGGTGGCTGGTGTTGCCCATGATGGCGTGGTTATTCTAAGGTCGCGTGGGCGTGCCACACATTTTACAGACAAACAACTCGATGAAGCGATTGCTTCGTTACGGTCTACAAGTGGCCAGACTGCAAATGTCCAAAGCGATTCATCGAAATTTACCTTTGCCAAAAGCAAATGAATAATCAGGACGTTTTTATCAACTGTCCTTTTTCCGAAGATTTCAAGCCCTTCTTTCATGCCATGGTTTTTGCAGTAGTCCGCTCTGGATTTACTCCGCGTTGTGCCTTGGAAGCCGATGACAGCAGCGAAAACCGGTTTGACAAAATCTGCCAGATCATCAAACAATGCGACTATGGCATTCACGATATCTCAAAAATTGAGTTGGATGAAAAATCAGCACTCCCGCGTTTCAACATGCCTTTGGAACTCGGCCTGTTCCTCGCGGCGAAGAAATTTGGCAATGCAACGCAACGGCGAAAGAAGTGCATCATTTTCGAAAGCCGTCCCTATGAGTATCAAAAATTCATTTCGGATATTGCCGGACAAGACATCCATTGCCACCACAAGTCCTTGCCAAAGCTCTTTATAGAACTTTCGGCCTGGATGCGGCGTGAAAACGAGGATGGCATGGTGCCCGGTGGCAACACCATTAAAAAGGAATACCAAAAATTCCAGAAGGCGGTGCCGCGCCTCTGCCGCAAGATTGGACTGCAAACTAGTGAAATGACTTATCTGGACTACAGACGCATGGTCGAGAAGTGGGCTGTCAGTTCCATCGTGCCGTGAGCACATCAAAAACGGTCCAACAACCCGCACTCCAAATGTTTACCCCGCGTGTTTCTTCAAAAACGCCACTGTCCTACCCCAAGCCAAATCGGCTGCTTGCTTATTGTATCTTGCGGC
>JANONM010000479.1:0-6477 GCA_031420855.1 Hyphomicrobiales bacterium | reverse complement strand
CCTTTTCGGCGGCTTTGCCTGATATGCCCTTCTTGCGCAGATCGACCAGCATCAAATGCGTGTCGGTGCCGCCTGTGGTGATGTCACAGCCGCCTTCGACCATGGTTTCGGCCAAGGCCTTGGCATTTCTAACGACCTGCTTTGCATATTTCTTGAACGCGGGTTTCAAGGCTTCGCCAAAGGCCACAGCTTTTGCAGCAATGACATGTTCCAATGGCCCCCCAATCAAGCCAGGGAAAATCGCCGAATTGATTTTTTTGCCTAGGTCTTCATCGTTGGACAGGATCATGCCTCCACGGGGCCCGCGCAAGGTCTTGTGGGTTGTGGTGCTTACGACATGGGCATGGTCCAGCGGATTGGGATGCACACCACCTGCCACCAAGCCAGCAAAATGCGCCATGTCGACGAACAGATAAGCGCCGACACTATCGGCAATTTCGCGGAAGCGTTTGAAATCGATGATGCGGGGATAGGCCGAACCGCCTGCGATGATCAGCTTGGGGCGAACCTCAAGGGCCTGCTGGGCCACGGCATCATAATCAATCTGCTGGTTGTCTTCGCGCACTTTGTAGGATGCCACCTTGAACCATTTGCCGGACTGGTTGACAGGTGAGCCATGGGTGAGATGACCACCACAGGCAAGGTCCAGCCCCATGAAGGTATCGCCGGGTTGCAACAGGGCGAAGAACACGCCTTGATTGGCCGTGGCACCGGAATGAGGCTGTACATTGGCAAATCTGGCGTTGAACAATTGCTTGGCCCGGTCGATGGCCAATTGTTCGGATTGGTCAACATATTGGCAACCACCGTAATAGCGGCGGCCCGGATAGCCTTCGGCATATTTGTTGGTCATCACTGACCCTTGGGCTTCCAGCACGGCCCGTGAGACGATGTTTTCCGATGCGATCAGTTCAACTTCATTTTGCTGGCGTTGCAATTCCAGGGCGATGGCCTTGGCGATTTTTGGATCGGCTTTGGCAAGCTTGTCTTTGAAGAACCCGGGGAACAGCGGCTTGGCAATTTTCGGCTTTTTGGCAGCTTTGGCTTTGGAAGCGGTTTTCTTGGCAATCTTCGCCATGGGGAATCTCCAGGATGCACGGAAAAACTGCTCTATACAGCCTTGTCAGCAAGGGTCCAGAAACAAGTTGGCGCAGGAGAAATGCTGGTTCAATTCACAGCTGTGGCAGGAACTTTTGCTTTTGGTTTCTTGGGGGACGCGCAGTCTTTCGGCAGAACTCCATCAACACCAGGCTTGCAATTCTCCACCAGCTTCTTGTCGGTGGGTTTGACCTGCTTTTTTGTTACGTCAACAGCTGGCTTCTTTTCGGCAGAAGTAGCGACCACGTCTTTCTTGGCGATTGTCTTCTTGGCAGCAGGATCATTGGCCGCGACCTTGGCATCAGTTTTCTTATCGGTAGCGGCGGCAATCTGTTTCTTAGGTGTTTTGACAACTGGCGCTGCATTAAGCTTGGAGGCCGACTTCAGCGCTTTTTTCTTGGGCGCAACGATTTTTTTGGCACCGAGTTTTTGCTGCTTGCGGTAGGCCTCCCAGTCGAAAAGTCCATCAAACTTCTTTTTGGATTTCGCCCGTGGCTTTTCCTCAACAGCATTGGTGGCCACGATTTTCTTTGCAGCGGTTTTCTTCAATGCAGGTATTGTCGGCGTCTGTTCCTCAATTCCCCGGTCTGAGGCGTCGGCATCTTCTTCATAAAGACTGCTGCCAAACAGCGATTTGCGTTTTTTTCTTGGTCCATCCACAACCACGCCTTCGCCATCCCTGCGTTTTCTTCCTTTGAACAAGTCAAAGCCATCGGCTTCAAAGGCGTCAACGCTGCCAGCTTTCCGTGGCACGGGTTTCAGCACATAACGCAAACCTTCGTCGCTGGTTTCGCCAACAGGCAAAGGTTGACCGACGGTGAAACCAGTCCCATCGAGTTCATAGATATCATGGTGGAACGCTACAGTTTCCCCGACTGGCCAAGCCGTCAAATAAGTGACGCGAAGTTGGGGAGGAGTCTCGAGTTTCACGTCTTTGCGTTCAAGAGTTTCCGCAAGGGCAGCAATTTGCGATCGACCGATGCCTTCTTGCCCATTCAGAACCCATTCCATCAGGGTATCAAATTTTTCCACCCGCACACAACCAGAACTGTAAAAACGCTGACCGGTCTTGAAGAGTTGACGTTCCGGCGTGTCATGCAGGTAAATGCCAAAAGGGCTGGGGAAATTGATTTTTCCCGTTGCCATGGCGCTGGTTTCGCCGGGTTCCTGGCGGAAGTGGTAAGCTTCGAGATTGGCGCTTTGCCAATCAACGGTAGCAGGGTCAACTTCCGGACCACCAAAGCCCTGGAACACTTTCATGTTCATTTCTGCGAATATGGAATTCCCGTTGCGGAGTTTGGGCAGGATGTCGCGTTCAACAATTGAAATGGGTGCATTCCAATAGGGATTGAAATTGATGTCGGCCAAAGCGGTTGCCACAACCGGCGTCGGACGATCAGGCCTGCCGACAATGGCATTGTGCCGGGAATAAACCTTGCCGTTGCTGACCGTTTCAATCTGCTGGCTGGGAACGTTGACGATCAGATAGCGATCCCCCAGTTCCTGACCGTAAACCCGCAACCGCTCGATGTTTGCCTCAATAGTGCGCAGCCGCGTTTCAGCAGGCGTGTTGAGGGATTGCAGCGTCGGGCCATCTATCTTGCCCGTGGGCAGATAACCCATATTGAGCTGGAAACGCTTCAAGGCATCTTCCGTGGCACTGGTAAAGATTTCAGCAAATTCACCTTGGGTGGCTTCGCGGCGCAAGTAACCATCGAGGAAAAGGCGGCGGTTCAAGGCAATAACCGCCTTGCCTTTACTGCCCTTTTTCATGCTGCCACTTGGCACTTTCGGAAAACCGCCATTGGCGATGACGTCGCGATATCGATCTGCGATGGCAGCCAGGCGATCTGCACTATCGGCGGTGACCATCGGGGTTATTCTCTTGCCGACAAGAACTTCGCTGACAGTTGGTGTTTTGGTGTTGGATGGCGGTACGCCCGATGCAAGGGCCAAGTTTGAAACGCCCACGAGCAACACCGCAGCCATCAGGCAACCAAAAAATTTGGTTGCCCGTTCTGATTGGTTTTTCAACTTTTCGATACCACGCATACTTCGCCTCAGTTCCCGGCACACAAATGCCATGCAATTCTGACTGTTTTACCAGCCTCTTGTTCATTCGTCAAAAAAAGACGACTCGGCCAGACTACAATCCGCAATCCGCACATTTGGAGGCGCAAGAATCAGAATTCGAAGGCAGAAAGAAGGTCGCAGGATAAAAAACGTTGGGATGAGGATTTTGGGCAACATTCAGAACAGCAAAAGCCCCGAAAAGCGGGATTTTTCCCCTTTTCGTGGCTTGAGAATGCGATATTTCAGGTCTCTATCAGAGGCGATAGAGAATCTGATCGGTCCAATAGCGTTCCAAACGTGTCAGGGCCTTGTTCATCCGGTCGAATTCTTCAACCGACAGGCCCACCACATCTTCGATGGCATGGAGCTGGCGGTTGTAAAGGGCATCAACACGGCCACGGATTTCGAGGCCCTTGGCTGTCAAGCTGACACGCACTGAACGCTTGTCGGATACTGAACGTTCATGGTTCACATAGCCTGCTTCCACCAGTTTCTTCAGATTGTATGAAACATTGGAGCCTTGGTAATGGCCGCGGGTTTTCAATTCACCGGCGGTCAATTCCGAATCGGAGATGTTGAACAACAGCAAGGCTTGAACCGGGTTGACTTCCTTTTCGCCGGTGCGCTCGAAATCATCCTTGATGACGTCCAGCAGCCTGCGATGAAGGCGCTCAATCAATGTGAGCGCTTCCATATAACGGTGCTTGATATGCTGGCGCTTGGCTTCAACGGGTTGCAAGGTCGTGCTGACCATCACTTGGGTATTCATGTTATCCACCTATCCCTTTTTGTTTTGAGGGGCGGCTTCTTTGTCCGTTCCCCTTGTTGAGGCCAAACTACGCGGGCGGCTTTAAGGCGGGCTGAAGAGTTTGGGTAAATTTGGTCTTATATTTTCGATATTTTGTTGCTTTTTCGCAGACAGTTTATTTCGTCTTATTTGGCAATGTTAATTGAATGTGACGTATTTTTGGCACTTGCGATTAAAACTCAAGGCCGCCACACTTTTCGTGCAGCGGCCCTGAAACTTTGATTGTTGCAAATATTATGAGCAGCTTTGGCTGCCGGCTTTGGCTTCCACGGCGCGCAGCATGGCCTTGACAGATGAGGCGGAATTGCTGGCCATGGCTTGCCTATGGCTTGACAGAACAGTGCCGTAAAGTCGTTGAATCGCGGCGGTGCCCATCGTGTTGCAACGCCGGGCAAGATAGTATTTTTGAGCCAGACCAGCGTATTGCGACAGTTTCTTGGGAGCCTTCACAGGTTTTTGAAGCGTGGTCGGCTTTTGCCCATCAAGTTTTGCGAGAAGAGGTTTCTTCGCAGGCTTTGGTTTTGGCTTTTTCAATGGCTCATCGGCTGTGGTCAGTACGGCGACTTCTTGCTTGGGCGTTATTGCAGGATCAGCGGATGCTTCTACTTCAACGGGGGACTGTGCGCTTGCCCCTGCCCCTTTGCGGGCTTCATCCAGCACCTCATTTACAAGCCTTGCCTGTTCCGGCCCACAATCGCCAACTTTGCCGCTTGCCCTGCCCTTGGCGAGGGCTGCCCTTGCAACTTGCACCGATTGCATTTCCGCAAGTGCAATTTCAGCCCGGGCGACAAAATCCTGGAGTTCCTGGCGGCTATCGGCAGACAATATATTACAACGCTTGTCGAGCGCCAAGGTTTTGGCCAACAGTGATGTGGCGTCGGCTGGGGCCATGCCTGCACCGGCGGACGCAAATGGTCCCAAGGCTGCCAGCAATGGTAGACAAATATAAAGTGACGAAATACGCATGGTGAAACAATCCCAAATCTGAATACGCCACCTGTTTCGCATTGCAGGTTTAACACAATTAAAATTTTATCGATTTCTGCGCTCGCATGATCGGGGCATGGTTAGGGAATGGTTTACATTACCATGTGGTTCCGTTCATAGTCGCGTCATGGTGTTTCGTTTCATTGCCCTTATCTGTGCCTTGTCGGTGAACCTGACTGTTTGCCTTGCCAAAGACGTGCCGTTGCCGAAACAGCGACCACCCCTGCTCAACCTCAAGCCAGAGAAAAAGCCGTTGCTGAAATCTCCCGCCTTGGCAGTTGGCAACGGTTGGGGCCAAGCGGCAATTGATGCAGGCCGCGCCAATTGTGAAGAACGTTTGCGGGGGTTGGACATTGCCTATGATCCATTGCCGCCGCTTGGCAATGCCGGGGGTTGCGGAACCGCGGCTCCCATATTGTTGCGTGCCATTGGGCCAACGCGCATCGTTCCACCGGCGGAAGTCAACTGCGATCTTGCGGCAGCCCTGCATGGTTGGGTAACTTCTTCGCTGCAACCATCGGCAAACGAGTATCTGAAAAAGGATTTAACTGTCATCAACAATGCCTCAGCCTATGTGTGCAGGCGCCGCAATGGTTTGGCTTCCGGCAAAATGAGTGAACATGGCATTGCCAATGCATTCGACATCGCCAGTTTGCAGTTCTCAGATGGTTCAACAACCTCGATCAAAGGTGATTGGGCGGGCGCTGCCCAAATGTTGGGATTTTCTGCCAAAGGCAATTTCCTGCGTCGTGTGCGAAGTGATGCCTGTATCCGGTTCACGACAGTTTTAGGACCGGGATCAGACGCGCATCACGGCGATCATTTTCATGTCGATCTGGCGAAGCGGCGCGGCGGTTACCGGTTATGCAAGTAACGAAGTGTTGAGAAGCGGGTTCTCAAGTCGGATTTGCTCTGGTAGACGATTGTCATGAAAGCCACTTCATCCTTTCCCTCCCTTCGCATGCGGCGCAACCGCAAGACAGCATGGTCACGGGCCTTGGTGCGCGAAAACAGGCTTTCGAGTGCTGACCTGATTTGGCCATTGTTCGTCGTTGAGGGATCGGACATCGAAGTACCTGTTGCGTCCATGCCCGGCGTTTCTCGGTGGAGCATTGATCTGCTGGTGCGGCGTGTTGAAGAAGCCGCCGTCCTTGGCATTCCCGCCATCGCCTTGTTCCCCAATACGGAGCCCGATTTACGCAGCGCAGATGGCCGCGAAGCCTTCAATCCGGACAATCTGGTGTGCCGTGCAGTGCGCGCCATCAAGAAGGCGGTGCCTGAAATAGGTGTGATGTGCGATGTGGCGCTTGATCCCTACACCAGCCACGGCCACGACGGACTGTTGGTCAATGATGAAATCGCCAATGATTTGACTCTGCAAGCGTTGGTCAAACAGTCGCTCGTTCAGGTGCAGGCGGGATGTGACATCATTGCGCCGTCGGACATGATGGATGGTCGCATCGGTGCGATCAGGGCAGCTTTGGAATCGGGCGGCCACGTTGACACGCAAA
>JANONM010000478.1:0-2171 GCA_031420855.1 Hyphomicrobiales bacterium | reverse complement strand
CGAGTTTCGCTCCCGGGTGTCGTTTTCGTTTGGGATACTGACAATCTTCCCTCCCCCCTCGCGGGGGAGGGTGTCCGAACGCAGTGAGGACGGGAGGGGGACGTGCAGCCCCACTTCCCCCTCCCGCTTCGGTCTGCGACCTCACCACCCTCCCCCGCGAGGGGGGAGGGAAAGAAAGTGACTATGTTTGACACCTTAAGTGATCGCCTGACGGGGATTTTCGACAAGCTGACGGGCCGGGGGGCTTTGTCGGAGGCTGATGTTGATGCCGCCATGCGCGAGGTGCGCCGTGCTTTGCTTGAGGCAGACGTGGCGCTTGAGGTTGTAAAATCCTTCATCGAAAAAGTCCGCGAAAAAGCTGTTGGCGCTGATGTGGTGAAATCCATCAAGCCCGGCCAGATGGTGGTGAAGATTGTCCATGACGAATTGGTCGCCATGCTGGGGTCCGACCAGTCGGCCCTCAATCTGCGGGCCTCGCCACCCGTCGCCATTCTGATGGTGGGTTTGCAGGGTTCTGGCAAAACCACCTCCACCGCAAAAATCGCCAAACGTTTGCAGGAGCGTGACAAGCGCAAGGTTTTGATGGCCTCGCTGGATACGCGCCGTCCCGCAGCACAGGAACAGCTCGAAATTCTAGGCAAGCAAGTCAAGGTGGCAACCCTTGCCATCATCAAGGGCCAGCAACCGATCGAGATTGCCAAGCGGGCCATGTCTGAGGCCCGCAAAGGCGCCTACGATATTGTCATGCTGGATACGGCTGGACGTCTGCATATCGATGAAGAGCTTCTGGCCGAAGCCGCCGCCGTCAGGGATGTGGCCAAGCCCAAGGAAACCCTGCTCGTCGTCGATGCCCTGACAGGTCAGGATGCCGTCAACCTTGCCCGTGCGTTTGATGAGAAAATTGGCATAACCGGCATCGTGCTCACGCGCATCGATGGCGATGGTCGTGGTGGTGCCGCCCTTTCCATGCGGGCTGTCACTGGCAAGCCCATCAAGCTCATGGGTACCGGCGAAAAGCTCGATGGCCTCGAAGACTTCCATCCCGCCCGCATTGCCGGCCGCATCCTTGGCATGGGCGACGTGGTGTCGCTGGTCGAAAAAGCCGCCATGGATATCGACCATGAGAAGGCCAAAAAAATCGCCGAGCGCATGCGCCGAGGTGCCTTTGACATGAATGATCTCGCCGACCAGCTGCGCCAGCTTGAAAAAATGGGCGGCATGGGCGGCGTGATGAAAATGCTGCCGGGCATGGGCAAGATGTCAAAGCAGATGCAAGGCGCAAATCTCGACGACAAGCTGTTCAAGCGCCAGATCGCGGCAATCGGCTCCATGAACAAGAAGGAACGCGCCAATCCCAAGATCATCGATGGCAAGCGCAAGCGGCGCATTGCTAGTGGTGCGGGCGTCAAGGTTGAAGAGATCAACAAGCTGCTCAAGATGCATCTGCAAATGGCCGGCATGATGAAGCAGATGGGCCAGGGCAAGGGCCCAATGGGGGGCATGTTCGGCAAGATGTTCGGCGGCAAGGCCATGCCCGATGCGGCTGAAATGGAAAGAATGCAAACGGAATTGGCAGGCCTCGACCCCAATGCCCTGCCACCGGAATTGAAAGACATGATGGGCAATCAGGGTGGGGGATCATCCGTACAAGGAGCAATGCCCGACCTCTCGAAATTGATCGGCGGTTCCATGCCGAAACTTCCAGGCCTTGGTGGATTGCCAGGCTTGGGTGGCAATCCCTTCAAAGGCCTTCCCGGTTTGGGAAAGAAGAAATGACCAACAACATTCACACATCCACAGGAGAAACCAAATGTCAGTGAAAATCCGCCTTGCCCGTGCAGGCTCCAAGAAGCGTCCCTATTACCACATCGTGGTATCGGCGGCGACCAGCCCGCGTGATGGCAAGTTCATCGAAATCATCGGTGCGTTCAATCCGATGTTGCCAAAGGATTCGGCTGAGCGCGTCAAGCTTGATGGCGAAAAGGCCGCAGCCTGGTTGAAGAAGGGCGCGCAACCCACCGACCGCGTGCTGCGCTTCCTCGACAAGATCGGCGTGGCCAAGCGCGATGTCCGCAACAATCCGAAGAAGGCACTCCCCGGCAAGAAGCGCACCGAACGTGAAAAAGCCGCCGCCGATGCTGCCGCAAAAGTTGCTGCTGCTCAAGCCAAGG
>JANONM010000477.1:0-6422 GCA_031420855.1 Hyphomicrobiales bacterium | reverse complement strand
TTGTCCCTTCTCCAACGAAGTTGGAGAAGGTGCCCCAACGGGGCGGATGAGGTCCCTTCAGTGGCCATATGCGATAGCCCAGCCACAAGGCGGAGGGAGAAGCAGGTTGAGTTCAAATGACCGTTGGTATCACTCGTGATCAGGGTGCTGACGTGATTTCAACTTGGCCAAGTCTTCACTGCCAAAAGCTTTCTGGCACATGCGGCAGTGGCAGATCAATGCATCAAACAGCGGTCCGTTGATTTTGTACCGAACAGCACCGCATTGACAACCTCCGGTGTAGCTCACGAGAACTCCTATACTTTGCCCATTGGGAATGCACCATTTTATGGTTTTCTTAAACAACTTGTTAACCGCTCAAGCCGCAGAAAAAAATCTTGGGGAACATGCGCTGATTCTTCTAGCGTATTGAGAAAGCGGTTCCAATGGTAGGCAATATTGCATCACGTCGTGCCGGGAAATCCTTGCTGGCAATTGTTACTGCGCTTTTGCTGCCTTTGCTGATTCTTGGTGGACTTTATGCAAGACAGGCCTGGCAAGACATCACGTTCATCGACAAGGAAATCACCGGACTGCAATTAGCCCAGCGGGTTTATGGTGCCCTGGTGAATGACAAGCGTGACTGGACAGCCAAAGAACTGCAAGACATTGCAGCGCTGGAGAAGCAATTTGGCAAGCAGGGCAGATTGACTTTCAAGGATCATGTAGCGACGTCCCGTGATTTGGATGGAGGTGAAGATTCTGGTCTGGCGCACTCAACCAAAAAAGATTTGGCGGAGAAACCCATCGTCGACAGTGCTACTGAATTGCCAGCTTCGCACAATGATGAATATCCCGTCTCGCGCTATCTTTCCGATGTTGGTGATGTTTCAGGCCTGATAATGGATTCCGATGCGCGTTCCTTTCACCTCATCAATGCCCTGATTATCCAGTTGCCCAAAGCTGTTGACGATTATGAAACGCTGGTCAGGAAGTTCAGCGGCAAAGTGACGGGTATGTCATCGATGACAGTAAGTGCGGCTGAAGCACAACAAATGCTTGGCAGGGTTTATGCCAGTTACGACAATCTGGCCGAGTCTATCCAAACCGCAAACCGGAATTCGGCCTTCGCCTCGCCGGAAGAATATGCCGACTACATGAATGAGCTTATTGCAATCCGGGGCATCGCCCTTGGCACTGAAATGAAGCTGGGGCAATTGACCTTTACATCGAACGGTCTGGCAGCGACCGACAAGACAATCTTGCGTCAGTCCATGACCAATGTGCGGGCTGCGGCAAAGAAATCCAGTGAAAAAGGTTTTATGCTGCTTGGCAAGCTGATCAAGGATCGTCGGGCTGCTGCATTGCGGGAAACATTGGTTTTCGGCTCTCTCGGCTTGGCCTGCGCCTTGTTGGCCATGTTGCTTTCGATATTCATGTTCCGGCGCACGCTTGTCCAACTGGACAGGGTAACCGATCTGCATGAAGCAGCCGAAATCTCTCGCCTGGAAACCGAGCAGATCAATGGTGAGGTCGCAATGCTCAACCGGGAGCTTTCCGATAAAATGCACAAGCTTCGGCAAGCCCAGGACGAAATCGTGAGCAAAGGCCGGATGGAACAGTTGGGCCAACTTACGGCCACCATTGCCCATGAAATCAGAAACCCGCTGGGGGCGGTTCGCACATCGGCATTTTTGCTGGAACGGAAAATTGCCGGCAAGGGACTGGGGGTCGAAAGCCAGTTGCAACGCATCAATGCGGGTGTGGTGCGGTGTGACAACATCATTACGCAATTGCTTGACTATTCGCGCAACAAGCAGCTTGTCTGCACATTGGGCAACCTGGACGAATGGATGGCCAATACGGTGCGCGAGATTGCCGAGAAGTTGCCGGAAGCGGTTTACACGGAATGCACACTTGGCCTCGCAGACAAGCTCGTTCCGTTTGATAGTGCGCGGTTGCAGCGGGCTGTCGACAATTTGATGCGCAATGCTTCAGAAGCCATGGTCGGCACAGGCGAGGATGCCTCGAAATTTGCGGTTGTGCATCCCCGAATTTGGGTGTCGACACGTATCATCGGTGATGAAGTGGTTGTCACCGTAAAGGACAATGGCCCCGGCATCACGGCTGAAAACTTGCACAAGGTTCGCGAACCGTTGTTTACGACAAAAAGTTTTGGGACGGGGCTTGGCATTCCGGCAATTGAGCAAATTGCCAAGCAGCATGGCGGTCATCTTGAAATAACGTCTGAAGTCGGGTCTGGCGCAACATTTTCAGTTTATCTCCCAATTGAACAAAAAATTCTGGAGGCAGCATGATGTCGAACCCACTCAGCATCTTGGTTGTCGACGATGACAGGGACAATGCAGCCTCGCTTGGCGAATTGTTCGAGTTTGAGGGGCACCGTGTACATGTGGTCCACAGTGGCAGGGAAGCCATTGATGCTTATGTCAACAACTCCTACGACATTGCGTTCATGGATGTGATGATGCCGGAAAAAAACGGTGTGGAAAGCTTCCTGGAAATCCGCAAACTGAAACCGTCCGCGCGGATTTTCATGATGACGGGCTATAGTGTGGAAGAACTTCTGCAACAGGCCGTGCGCGGCGGTGCCATGGGTGTGCTTGAAAAACCGTTTGAAGCTGCAGAGGTTTTGCGTATTGCCCAGTCTGTTGGTCAAGGTGGGCTGGTGGTTGCCGCGCCGGTTCATGATCACCAGGACATTGGCATGGCGATCCATTCAACACTGCATGGTGCGGGGTTCTCCAGCAAGCTGGTGCGCGATGTAGGCGAACTTTCGCGACCCATGGATGCAGAGCAGGTGCTGGTACTGGATGCTCACTTGCCATTGATCGATGCGGTGTCTTCATACCAGGATGTCCATCAATCAGGACACCGCGCCGCCACCTTTGTAGTGCCACGGACCGGCAAACGCACAAATGCCGGCACGCCTGTGTTCCGCGATGTTGGCATCACCGGCATTCTCAACAAACCCTTTGACCCCCTGGACTTGCTGACCCGACTTCAGCAACTTGCCGCTTGATCCCCGAAAGGAAAAAACCATGTCCCGCCTACTCAACATTCTGGTCGTCGATGATGATGCCGCCAATGCCGATTCCCTCGCCGAACTTTTCGAAATGGAAAACCACCGGGTCATCGTTGCCTATGACGGTGTTCAAGCCATCGAGGCATTCAGTTTGAACAAGGTCGATGTGGGTTTCTTTGATGTCATGATGCCCAACAAGAACGGCGTGGATTCGTTCATGGAGATCAAGGCACTCAATCCTGAAGCGCGGATTTATTTCATGACCGGCTACAGTGCCGATGATCTGCTGGACAAGGCCGTGGCGGGCGGCGCGCTGGGTGTGTTCAGCAAGCCGGTTGATCTTTCGCGGCTGTTGCGTGCCGTTGAAAGTGAAGCAGCTTAATTGCGAAGTGGAAGGCAAACATGTTAAATGACAAAATCAACAAGCGCTTGAGTGACCCTGATGTGTTGCTTGGCATACTCGACAACCTGCCGACGTCGATTGCGGTAAAAAATGCCGACTTGCAGTTTGTCTACAGCAATCGCGCCCATTGCGACATCATTGGCAAGTCAGAGGTCGAGTTGCTTGGCGCATCAGACAAGGACTTTTGGGAACCTGAGCAAGCCAGGAAATTCCTCGAGAATGACAATGTTGTGCTGAAGCAGGGGATTGAACTTGACACCGAAGAAACCGCGACAAATGACGCAGGAATTTCCACGCTGCTGTTGACCAAAAAATCGCGGCTGACCAATTCGGATGGGCAAACCTATTTGCTCGTCACCAACACCGACATTTCAACATTGCGCAAGCGTGAAGACCAGTACAAGGCCCTCACCGAGACAATACCTGTTGGCGTGGTACAGCTTGAAGAAGATGGGACGATTGCTTTCAGCAACCAATTGTTCAACGCCTACTGTAGTGGTGACGTTTCGACGGAAGGGCGCAACACTTTCATCAGCAAGTTGGGAAAGTCGCATGAAGGTTTTCCGGGTGTGGCTTGCAAGTTTGAAACGGATGTGGTGGTCGCTGGACTTGGACGGCGCAGCGTCATCGCCATCAGCTCGGGCTGGCTGAATATCGGCAGCGCTGGCAAGTCTGCCATCATCAGCATTATCGACATTTCCGAGATGATGGAACTGCGGCGGGTCAACGAGGAAGTATTGCGGCTGAACCGTGAACTGGCTGACAACATGGCCAAACTGGCATCAGCCCAAGACGAGTTGTTGAAAAAAGGTCGCATGGAGCAGTTGGGCCAATTGACAGCGACCATTGCACATGAACTGCGAAATCCCTTGGGCGCGGTGCGCACGTCGGCGTTTTTGATTGAGCGCAAGATAAAGGACAAGGGGTTGGGAATTGAATCCCAGTTGGAACGGATCAACAAGGGGGTGACACGATGTGACAACATCATCACGCAGCTCCTGGATTTTTCACGCACCAAGCAGCTGTTTTGCCAGCCTGCTGATCTCGACGCCTGGTTGACGGAAGTAGTGGAGGAGGAATCCAAGCGCTTGCCGGAAAAGCTCTGTCTGGATTTGCAGCTTGGTCTTTTGGGGAAGCATGTTCCGTTTGACCCCTCGCGTTTGCAGCGGGCGGTTATCAACATGATCAGCAATGCTTCTGAAGCCATGAGTGATCACAAAAAACTGATGAGCGCTGAGCCACGGATTACAATATCAACCTTCTTCGAAGATGATCATGCAGTTGTGCGGGTGGCTGACAATGGGCCTGGCATCCCCGCCGATGTGCTTGACCGGGTGCGTGAACCACTTTTCACCACCAAGAGTTTTGGCACGGGCCTTGGTATTCCGGCCATTGAACAAATCGCCGTGCAGCATGGCGGCAGGCTGGAAATCGCTTCTGAACCGGGCAAGGGCACGGTCTTCACTGTCTGGTTGCCGTTGACAGCATTGGAAGTGGAAAAGGCAGCCTGAACATGTGGGCCAGGGATTTGTTCTCCTGGCCGTGTGTTAGAGCATCAGGCGTTCAGTTAAATCCAAAAGTCACGTCATTCCAAACACCAGTGTAGCGTAGCGAAACGAGTGATTTGGAAGCCCGCTTTGCCCGCCCAAAGCGGGGTTCCAAATCGCTTACTTCGCTGCGCTGCGTTACGCGTTTGGAATGACGAAAACAATCTTCAACCCGTTACACTAAACTGCTGGTCACCCCAAGGCCATTTCCAAGTTTTTGTCGACCGCCTGAATGAAGCCTTCGGTGGTCAGCCATTGTTGTTCTGGTCCCACCAGAACTGCGAGGTCTTTCGTCATCTTGCCTTCTTCGATTGTGGCAACCGTTACTTTTTCCAGTGTGTCGGCAAACTTGGCCAGTTTCGCGTTGTCGTCCAATTTGGCGCGGTGCTTCAAACCGCCGGTCCAGGCATAAATCGATGCGGTGGAGTTGGTTGAGGTTGCCTTGCCTTGCTGGTGCAAACGGTAATGGCGGGTGACTGTGCCGTGGGCGGCTTCGGCTTCAACGGTTTTGCCATCGGGCGTGATCAGCACTGATGTCATCAGACCCAGCGAGCCATAGCCTTGTGCGACCAAGTCTGACTGCACGTCGCCGTCATAGTTTTTGCAGGCCCAGATGTAGCCACCCGTCCACTTCATGGCAGACGCCACCATGTCGTCGATCAGGCGGTGTTCGTAGGTGATGTGGTTCTTGTCGTAGTCGGCTTTGAATTCGGCGTCGAAGATGGCCTGGAAGATATCCTTGAAGCGGCCGTCATAGGCTTTGAGAATGGTGTTCTTCGATGAAAAGTAAACCGGCAGTTTGCGCTGCAAGCCATAGGTCAATGAGGCGCGGGCAAATTCCTTGATCGAGTCATCGAGGTTATACATGGCCATGGCCACGCCGGCGTCGGGGGCCTTGAACACTTCTTTTTCGATGACGGTGCCATCGTCACCAACAAACTTCATGGTCAGCGTGCCCTTGCCCGGGAAAGTGAAATCGGTGGCGCGGTATTGGTCGCCGAAGGCATGACGGCCGATGATGATGGGTTTGGTCCAACCCGGCACCAGGCGCGGCACGTTTTGGCAGATGATGGGTTCACGGAAAATCACGCCGCCCAGAATATTGCGGATGGTGCCGTTGGGTGATTTCCACATCTGTTTCAGATTGAATTCTTTCACACGGGCTTCGTCTGGCGTGATGGTGGCGCATTTCACACCGACGCCGTGCGTCTTGATGGCGTGGGCGGAATCAATCGTCACCTGATCTGATGTGGCATCGCGGTTTTCGACCGAGAGATCATAATAGTGCAGATCAATATCGAGATAGGGCAGGATCAATTCCGTCTTGATCAGGTCCCAGATGATACGGGTCATTTCATCGCCGTCGAGTTCAACAACGGGATTGGCTACTTTGATCTTGTCCATGAATGCCTCTGTGTGGTTCGAAGGTTGCGCGGCTTCTAGCAGG
>JANONM010000476.1:0-13144 GCA_031420855.1 Hyphomicrobiales bacterium | reverse complement strand
CTTCACGCCGCTGCGCAAAATCACCGACACGTTGTCTGTGAAGCCATCAACCGAGGCTGCCGTCTGCACCACAATCTGGGGGATGCCGCCGTTTCGCGTGGCCGCCATCTTGCCCACGTCGGTCATGGTGCCGGAGCCTATGGTGACAATAAGATCAGCACCCTTCACCGCCTCCGCCGCCGCGTCCAGAGTTGGTTCGTCGGCATGCAGTGTTGCGTGACCGCCATCCAGCGCCACAGCCACTACGTTGTGGGTTTTGAGTTGTGACTGCACAAGCGCACTCAGATTTTGATCGCCGCGCATAATCGACGATGTGTCCGTGAGAACAATGATAGACGCTGGTCCCGACTTGCCTGCAATGGCCAGAACTTCTGCTGCTGCATGGCCCAAATGCAAGTGTGCATCCGTCGAAATCTCAACCCGCAGCATCTCAAGCGGCAGCAGTCGCGATTCTTTGTCTTCCGCTTTCAGAAAGCGGCGCAGACCATCAAGGTCAGTCGGATCAGACAATGAATGTGCGAAAGCCATGATGCCTCAGGGGTGAATGGAATGTTTATACACTAACTGAATTTTTATGCAAGGCTTGTCTCACGCAACCCTCGCCAAATCGGCCGTATGGCTTTACGTGCCTCCACATACTGCGGAAAAACCTGGTCGTAGTGTTTGGCAAGTTGACCATCGGGATGGATTGATTCACCGAGATACGGGTCTACCCATGCCTTGGCACAAGCGGCCATATCGGGAAAAAGCTTTTGCTGCACGGCTGCAATCATCGCCGTCCCGGCAGCACCTGTCTCTTCGCGCGACACAATCCGAATCTTGGCATTGAGCACACTGGAAAGAATCAAGCGCAAAGCCTTTGATTTGGCAGCACCACCTGTAATCCTTATTTCCTGGGGGATGGGCCCCATCACGGCATAACAATCGCGTGCCGCAAAAGCCAAACCTTCAAACACACTGCGCATCATGTCATAATAGTCAGCCGTGGTATCAAGCCCATTGAACATGGCCCGGGCCGCCGTATCCATGAAAGGACTTCGTTCGCCTGCCCATGAAATATAGGGATGATACAACAGCTTGGACGGCTCGCGCGCCAGCACTTTATCATCCAGACCTTTCAACAAATCAGCGCGGCTTTTGGTCAAGCCTTGGTCAGCCAAAATGCCAATCGCCACATCCAACAACCAGTCAATGTTCAGAGTAGCCGCCATGTTGGATTGCATTTGAGCAATCATGCCTGGTACGGGAAAAGTAACAGTGAAGCCGGATTTCTCGGCATTGAGTTGCACGTCGTTTATATCGGTCCGAAGTCGCATGTGCATGCCGGTAGAGCCGATAATGGTGCAACCTGTTTGACCTGAGGGATCAAATAATCCCCCGCCCAAGCCTGTGCAAACATAATCAACAAACCCAAGACAAACGGATGTTCCAGGTTTTAGATTTGTCAGTTTTGCTGTGGCCTCACTCAGTCTGCCACTGTCTTTTGTTCCGTCCACTACGGGTGTCAAAAGGTGTTTGCAGTTTTCGGCTCCCATATCATCCAGTATGTCGGGTTGGTAGCTGTTGGTCTTATAATTGCCAAAGCTGCAATTGGCCTCCGACGGATCAGTAACCCGGTCACCTGTCAGTTTGAAGTAGAGCCAATCCTTGCAGTGAAAGGCGTGTGTGGCCTTCGCCAAAATCCCGGGCTTATGCCGCTGCATCCAGGCGAGCTTGCCGCTCATCTGGACAATGCCCACACCTGTGCCAGTGCGTTCATAGTGGGCGGCATAATTTGGGGAAGCTACATAGTCTTCAACAATTGAAGCCGCGCGATTGTCCAGCCAGATCGTGGCAGGGCCAACAGGCTCGCCCGCTTTGTCGATCAACCACATGCCATCGCCTTGCGCCGTCACCGAAATGGCAATTACGCGAGACGCCAGATCAGGGATTATTTCACCGAGTTGCCTGAGTGTGGTCGCCGCATCTGCCCATGTGCGGGCCATATCCTGTTCAACCCCGCCATCGGGCAAAGTCACATAGTCATTGGCAATGGCAGCAACAGCCAATTGTTGACCACTTGTCGTGAAGGCCACCGATTTCAGCACCGAAGTACCTGCATCAATGCCGATGATAATACCGTCGTTCATGTTTTTACTCTCGCATCGCTTGCCAACTGAGGGGCCACCTATCGAAGAACGCAAAGCAGATGACGTCAAGAGCCATAGGCTTTTTCGTTCGCGCCGCAGTTGGCCACTCGCCAGTTTTTGCAGCGCCAACAAAAATTGGTCTGGCAATCCCACTTTTCGTTTGCCTGAGTCATCGCATTATTCGCTGCCCCTTATTCCCACTCGATCATCAATTGTTTGGTTTATCGGTTGAAACAAAACAATATTTTTCTATACTATTTCCCCGATACCGTCAATTTTACCGTCAAGAGTTTTTGCTTGAAATACCATTGATCGTTTGCCGATTTCAGCAGACAAACAATACAAGATTAGTTTGAGTTGGTCACTGAGGTGGCAAAAGCAGCGCCTGACAGTGTACTGAGTGCAACGAGCGAAATGATGATTTTCTTCATGACAATCTCAAGTTTGTGTTTCAGTTGTTCAAAGAAGTCATTTTCTTCGATAGAAACAATCTAGTCGTCCAAGAGGTTTTTCATGTGGTGCTGCACTTACGATGTATCAAAGTGTCGGACATCTGTTGGTAACCTGACGGGCATGTCGCGCCACTGCGCCAGCGGACATTATGACTTGGGAAACCTCAAAACAACCTTGAGGCCAGGGTGATTATTTTCGAGTGTGACCACAATGCCATGCAGTTTGGCGACCGCCGATACCATCGTTAAGCCAAGACCGTTTCCAGGTGTGGCCCGTGACGTATCTAGGCGGTAGAAGTGTTCAAACACCTTGTCAATTTGATCGTCCGGAATACCTCGTCCGTTGTCTGAGATCGTCGCAAGTGGTCCTTCAGAAGCATGTTCCAATTGCAATGAGATAGAAGTTCCAGAGGGAGTGTGGCGAATTGCGTTTTCAACAAGGTTGACTGACATCTGGAGCAACAGATCACTGTCGCCAAAAAACGAAACATCATGGTCCAAGTGCACTTCAAGTTTCTTGCCTTGGTCCTCGGCGACAGCGCGATATGCGTCCGCAACGCGGAAAAAGACATCTGTCAAATTGAACATCCTGAAACCCGATTTGCGGGAACCGGACTCAATTTGCGCGATCCGCAAAAGTGCTGCAAAGGTCGATAGCAGTTGGTCTGACTCCACGATGGCATCGTCAATGGCAGCCTCATAGTCCTTCTTGGTGTTTGCCTTTGTCCTCGCCTCCTCCAGTCTTTGCCGCAAGCGGCTCAGCGGCGTGCGCAGGTCATGGGCGATATTGGTACTCACCTGTTTCAAACTCTCCAGCAACGATTGATTGTTGTCAAAGAGCTGGTTGAGGTTGGTGGAGAGGCGGTCAATTTCATCAGACGTACCACGTACGGGGATACGCTCCTTGAGGCGACCATCCATGATGGCGAGACTTGTCTGGTTGATATCATCGATGCGCCGCAAAAAACCGCGACTGAGGGCGATCCCGGCCAGAGCTGCAAGCAGGAGCGCAACGCCTCCTGACCAGGCAAATGCATTGATGATGGCTTCCTGAACAGACAGCAGTCGAAAGGCATCCTGTCCGACAAGCAGATAGGAACCGTCCGGCAGGTGTAGACCCTGCGCCCAGATTTGGTGGTCATCATCTGTGTTGGCATCAGTTGGGGCGGCTCTACCCGTACCTTTGTCGTTTTCGCGCCAGCCATCAATTGGTGTGACACCGTAGAGGTTTCCAGCCAACTTTTTTCCGGTTGCATCACTGAGATAGTAATAACTTGTGACACCCAAAGACTGCCCAACGAGTTCGTCGATATCCCGTGCGATAGCCTCAACGCCGTCTGTTTTGGCGTCTTCAAACATGGCATTCAACTGACCGCGAATTTCATTTTGCATTTGCGCACGCAAGGCCGCAGTCGTTGTCAGGTAGGTAATGATCAGCAAAGCGAAAAAACAAAGCGCGAAAATCAGGCTTTGAAGTGCCGTCAACTGAACGCTGATGGTTTTGAAGACCCGACTATTCAGCACGAAGTGAGTACCCCACACCGCGCAACGTTTTCAGCATTTCAGTCTTGTATCCCTTGTCAATTTTGGCACGCAGGCGGCTGATGTGCGTTTCCACGACACTGGTTTGAGGATCAAAATGAAAATCCCAGACATTTTCAAGCAGCATGGTGCGGGTGACAACACGACCGTCACTGCGCATAAGGTATTCCAGCAGTTTGAATTCCTGCGGTTGCAGTTCGATCACTTTTCCGGCACGGGTGACGATGCGCTTGAGCAAGTTCATCTCAAGGTCTCCGACGCGGATTTCAGTTCTAACATCACTGACGGGAGGGCGGCGCATGAGCGCCCCAAGGCGCGCCAGCAGTTCGGCAAACGCAAAAGGCTTGACCAGATAGTCGTCGGCACCCGCTTCAAGTCCTTCAACGCGGTCGTCAATGCCATCCATGGTGGTCAGAAAGATTGCAGGCGTGAAGTTACCGGTCGAACGCAACATCTTGAGAATGCTCAAGCCATCCAAACCCGGCAACATCCTGTCGATGATCAGGGCATCATATTTTTCGCCTGCGGCCAGAAACAGTCCGTCTTTGCCATTGTCGGCACGATCAACGACATGACCATGCTCTTTCAAGCCTCGCAATATGAAGTCCGCCATGCGTTCGTCGTCTTCGATAATCAACAGCTTCATATTGCCCTGTTTCTGCGGCCACACCGCATTGTTCTCATTCTTCGGCCCGGGTGTGACGTTCGCTTGATCTGCAACGTCGCTTCGCACCTTGTCAACTCTCTGCACCATGGTTTCACCTTGCTATGGCACAGACGGTGGTGTGCCTCAGAGAGGAATACGCCACGAAGATTGCTGCGGGATTACGGCAGACTTACAGATTGGTAAGAACAGCCGTTTACGTCCCGCTCACAAGAAAGTATTCTGGGCACCACAGCAGCGGCCCATTCAACCATCATCTTCTGATAAAGCGCAGGGCATTGTGCCTGCGTCTGATAAGGAGACTACGACTATGTTGAAGAACAAACTCATCGCCGGATTGGTGCTCATTCCGTTGGCCGCTGCCATTGTTTTGCCAGCCTTTGCTGAAGGGAAGTCAGAAGCAGGTGAAAGCAATGTCAACGAAACCCAAGTATTGATGAATGCCAAAATCAGCATTGCTGATGCCATCAAGGCAGCTGAAGCGGAAGGCAAAGGCAAGGCGGTTGACTCCGGCCTCAGCGACGAAAATGGCGAAGTCAGCTATCAAGTCGAAGTACTTGCCCAAGACGGCAAGCGCACTGACATCTTTGTTGATCTGCAGACCGGTAAGGTCTTGAAGATGGCCGCCGCAGACTCGGGCGAAGAGGCTGGCGAGGACGAAAGTGGCGAAGGTTCTGGCGGCGAACAGAACGAAGCCAACTGACGTATATTGCAACTGCGAGCGGCCCATTTGTTTTTAAACAGATTGGCCGCACTTGATGTACGCAATCATACCGGAAGCTTAATTTTAGTTAATCCCAGCGCCGTCATTCCACCACCCAAATTGTTAAGTGTTTGAACCGGACAACCAAAAGCGGTTCACAATGTACAATCAAACCATCGACACTGCCGTGCGAACTGAATGCACATCCGAATTTACAGCATCGCTTCAGGACAATCTTGCTGGGCCGGAAGCAAGGTCATATTCAAGAACTGTTCCTGGCAACCATATTGGCGCGAAGGCCAGGTTGGCTTACCGAAAATTCAACCTGTTCCGAAGTGCTCGATATCCCCCCTATAAGTTGGCATTTCAATCGCCGTTCAAGGAAGCCTTGGTCCTTTCAGTAGCTGGTTATCTGGCTTGGGTCGCTGGACGCGAAGTCAAGAAGGTCACTGGGAAGCCATTGACGACGCAATTTCGCGAGATGGCGGGTCTTTGGTTTGGTCAAATGGTGGACCCACCATCCTATTACGCCCAGGAACTGTTTCGGCCCAGGAACATGGACAAGCTGTCCCAGTTCCTGACCCGTTTCGAGACCAAGAATGGTATTTTGCAGAGCCTTAATGAGCTCACACCATCCCCCTACGCAACTGACGAAATGTCCGACAAGGCTTTGTTTGCAAAGTGTTGTGCCGCGAACAGAATTCCACATGTGCAGACGCTGGCCATTATCGGAAAAGAGCGGACCATTTGGAATGTTGACCCGAAAGGCATTAATTTTGATCTGTTCTGTAAACATCAGAAAGGTAAGGGGGCGATTGGCGCAGAAGCCTTTCGCTATGTCGGGCCCGATCAATTCCAAGATCAGAACGGCATGATGTGTTCACTGCATCAGCTCGTGTTGCATCTCCGCGCAAATCCCCATGGCAAGTCCGTGCTGATGCAGCGATGGCTCACCAATCACGAGTCTATCTGTGATTTGGCGCATGACTCACTGGTCACTTTTCGTGTGATTACTTGCATGAACGAGAATGATGAGATTGAAGTGACGGATGCAATGCTGCGAATCCTCGTAGACTTGGAGCCAACTTGGCGACCTGCGGTTAAGGATGATGAGTTTGCCGCTCCCATAGACTTGGCAACGGGAAGGCTGGGCTTGCTGACGGGAGAAGACATGCGCACATGCTGCAAACGCTACCACAACCACCCCGTCACCAACGCCCAGGTGAACGGACGCGTGATCGATCAATGGCCCGCGATTGCCGCCATGGCCACAAGCTGCCATGCTGCTTTCAGCCACCGGCTGATGATCGGCTGGGATATCGCCCTCACGCCAGACGGCCCGATCATGCTGGAAGGCAATACCAAATTCGACGTGATGCTGTTGCAGCGTGTGCATGATCGTGCCGCCGGCCATTCGCGGTTTGGCGAGTTGCTGGCCTATCACCTGCCAAAGCTCTTGCCGTCAGCCGCAAAATAAAAACACCGCGCCAAAACTCTGGCGCGGTGCACATGTTATTCCTTGCGCGTCAACTCATACCAACGGCCACTTGAATCGACCCATCTTCTCCCTCCCCCTTTTGGCACTGCTGTCCGGGGAAAGATTTATGTTACCACACAAACACCCACGGACGTCATTCCAGCCAAGCGTAGCTCTTGCGCAGCGCGAGCTGGAATCCCGCTTTCTTGCAACGGGTTATGCTTGTGCTCGAGAAAGCGGGGTTCCAAATCGCCCGCGAAGGGCGGGCGTTTGGAATGACGGGTTTTTGGAGTAGCGGATTTCTGAGTTAGATTCTTCAAAATTCAGAAAATCGACAACACGCCACTTTTTCTTCACCGCACCATACTTTCCCCGGAAAGTGGTGCCCCACAAGGGGGAGGGGATTTCTGTGTAACTAGAGCAATCAATAAGTTTCCATTCTTGTGGCAGTTGGTATCAGTCAGCTTTTTCAGCCCCGCCCTTGTCTTTCTTCAACTCAATCTGAACGGGCGCAAAGCCTTCGGCGGCCAGCTGGATGGTAAAGGTTTTGGCGTTTTCAGATTTGCGGTAGGATGAATTGGGATTGTCGCGGAAATTGCCAGCAACACCTGACTCGTCAAAGTTCACGGCGACAGAGGCGGCCTTGTCGAGGGTCAGGTCCGTCAATGGTTTGTAATAGGATTCGACTTTTCCTGTGCCTTCATCCGTGATGGAATAGAAGATCGAGAATCCCTTGAGGGGTCCACCCGACGTGTTCTTGACTTCAAGTTCAAGATGATCCGACACGTCTTTTTTGGTTGCGGGATCAAAATTGTCTTCCACCTTGGCCGTGAAGGTGAAAGCATCAGGCTTGCCGCTTTGAACAATCGGGTTTGCCGCAACAAGGGGTTCCTTGTCAGCCAAATCATTGGCACCGTCACCATCGGTGTCGGCATTCAACGGATCTGTGCCGAGCACAGCTTCAGCTGCATCTGGTATGCCGTCACCATCTGTGTCGACGGCAGCCTGGGCAGGCATTGTACCCACAGACAGCAGCAGCAACGCGCCGATGGCCAGGTATTTTTTGTGGGATGATATGGTCATGGTTCTATTCCTTTGTGAGACGGGTGATGTTGAGGGGGCGCAGAAACAGCGCCAGGACGAGTGCGGCGAAGGTGGCAAGCAGCCACCAGGCGTCCGACATTCGATCACGGACGACGTCAGCCAGGGGTTGGCCGTTGTAGATGTCCTTGATTCCGAGAACCGCGAAGCTGAAACGTTCAAGATGTTTGGCAGGCGAGGCCTGCTCAATGCCATCGCGAATGGTTTCATAGGTCGCAAATGATTTGATGATTTCTTTCTCCATGGGCTTGGGAACGCCCAAGGTTCTGAACACACCGCCAGCCACCTGATTGTCAGGGTCAAGTGTATCGCCGATCTGCGGTGCAATCAGCACAAGGGCCAGCCAGACCGCAAAGGCTGCCAGCAACGCTGTGGGCATTCTTTTGAAGTTCAGGGTGAAAATGAATCCGAGCAGGAAAAAGCAAGATACATAAATGCTGGCCATGCCAAAGACGGTGAGGATACGGAGCAAATCTGTGGCACCAAGCCCGACACCGCTGATGATCGCCAGTGCAAGTGCACCGATGGAGAACGTGGTGGCCAGACCGATGACGATCAAGGCGACGTTGCCAAGCACCTTTCCGCCAAGAAAAGTAAAGCGGGAGATCGGGCGGGTTAAAATTAAAGCAAGGGTAGAATGGCCACGTTCAACAGCAGCAGCCTTGTATCCCAACACAATGCCCAGCACTGCGCCGATGATTTCGATATGCTCAACAAAGCCCCGCATCAGTTTGAGCGGGAAGAATGCTGGTGGAACAAGCGCACTTGCATCCTTGCCCAAGGACAACAATAGGTCGCGCGATTCGATGTAGGAGACGTACTCGGCATGCAGTGCCGCCGCTGAAACGCTGAGTGAAACCATGGCCGCCAGGACGAGGAAGCCTGTCAGGATCGCCAGCAAATGTGTGTGAACAGCATCCCGGATTTCCTTGGCTGCGATCGCCGACATTTGAGTGGTGGAATTAATCACGATAGTCGCTCCTGCTGCCGTCAAAGCGGTGGATTGAGAAAATGAAGGCCACAGCCAAAACCAGATTGGTGATGATGAGTGACAAGATTGCGCCAACGCCTGTGGTGGTCGTTCCGGCACCGGAGGCAATTTCAAGTACTGAGGCCGCAAGAAACCTATAGGACTCAGCAATTGAAATTGGCCCGAATATCATTGCAGTTGCCGCAAAGAATTTACTGTCAGGTGCCACAAGATTTGCGCTGACAGGATTCAACGCCGCCATCGGCCCGATATTTGCTGTGACCTGTGGCAAGATAAATGTCAGGGCCAGCCAGACGGTGACGGGTATGAGCAGCGACATCGACTCCGTTCGGAAAACTGTTGCACATAGAGCGCCGAGCAGCCCCAGCGCCAGCATGTAGAGCATCGAAACCGCGTAGAACTTGATGAGTCCTGTCCATACCGCACCCGTCACAGAGAGGCCCGGCAGAACAAGCATCGTAAGAACATTGATTGTGGCCGCCAAAAGCAGCAGTGCTGCAATGAGTGTTATGACTGAGACGATCTTGCCTACCGCCAGTCCAACTCGACTGATCGGACGGCTCAACAGCAACGGAAATGCGCCGGATTTCCGATCAGACGACACGGTTTGATGGCCCAGTACCAATGCGGCCAATGCACCCAACAATGCCACATAGGTGACCATGTTTCGGAACAGCGAAAGTGGTGGCATGTCGCCCACCGGGTTGGGTGGAATTTGCATGCCCTGCGCCTTCAAGACCGGAACGGCCTGTGCATAAATGGCGTTCACTGTTTCAGTGGCCGACCAGCCCAGATAGGCTGACACCAGCACCATCACAAAAAACATGACGGCGAGCAGTACAATCGTGCCATCACGCAGGGCAAGGCTGAAGCCGGACTGCGTCACTGGCACCAGTGTCAGGAAAAATGCCGAGAATGGAGTGTCATTCATCACGCGGCCGCCTCAGGTGTGAGGGACAGGTAGAGATCCTCGAGTGACTTGTCGTTGCCAAACCGTTTGAGGACGCCCGCAATCGTATCTGTATAGGCAAGTCGCCCATGGTTCAGAACAGCAATGGACGTGCAGGTGCGCGAGACTTCGCTGATCAGATGTGTATTCATGAAAATCGTCATGCCCAGTCCGCGGTTGAGCCTGGAAATCAAGTCGCGCAGGGTCTTGATGCCAAGCGGGTCCAGACCCGATGTTGGCTCATCGAGAAACAGCACATCGGGGCGGTGCAAGATGGCTTGGGCCAGACCAATGCGTTGCCGCAAACCTTTCGACATGGCCCCCACTTTCTTGTCGGCCAATTCCGGGCAATCCAGAAGCTTGAGTGTCTCTGTGATCCGTTGCGCCGGATTGGCGACGCCGGACAGTTTGGCAAAATAGGCGAGGTTGGCCGACGCCGTCATGGTGTCGTAGAGCCTGACATTCTCCGGTACGTAGCCGATGCGCTCACGCGCCTTCATGCTTTCAGAGGCAATATCATGCCCGCAAATACTGGCGCTGCCGCTGGTTGGAGCTAGCAATGTTGTAAGAATATTGACCGTGGTTGTTTTGCCTGCGCCATTGTGGCCAAGAAAGCCAAACACTTCGCCCTGCTTGATGTCGAGCGAAAGATCCTGAAGCGCTGTAAAGTCACCATAGCGTTTGGTGAGTTTCTCGGTGCGGATGGCAGTTGTCATGTTGCGGCCCTTGATTGCAGTGCCGAAACTGTCCGGCGATGACCAACATATGGCCGAACGCAAATTGCCGCTGGTTGTCTGGCACTTTACAAATTTGTAAACTTGCAATTGCTGGTGTTCGCTTTCGCGATCATCGATTTCCTCGGATTAATGCACAAAGCAATTTCGGCAATCTCGCAACGCCAGTGTCACGGAATTGAGTGGGGCAACACCGACAAAAGAACTGTAATTTCACGGTCACTGCCATTGAGCGTAATCTTGCGAGTAACCGTGCGGTCTTCCGGCGTGAAACGCGGCAGTTGCGCCGCACTCGGCACAAAGCCATCATTGACTGCCACGACTGTGACTGCGTTGTAAGGTGTTTTCAACTCTTCCAACACAATTGACCCTATCAGCAAGGGATCGGTACTGCCTCCCGACAGTACAAACGGCGACTTCCAAAGCCGCAACACGAACCGTTGATTTGTATTTGCAGGCACAGATCGGGTGAAGGACAGGGCAGCTGGGCGACCATCATGCAGAACTGGCAAGGGCGGAACGCTTTGCAATGATTTTGCCGGCGACAGCAAAACGAAAGCTTGTGCCAACTGAAACGGCTTAGACTCGCTCCAGCCCTGGGCCATTAACTGTTGCGAGATTTCTTGTTCATTGCCGGCAATCTGCAGGACAAATGGTTCTTCCGTTTCGCCGATCAGATCAATTCTCCGTGCTGCAAGTTTTGTCCAGCCGGATTGCATCCAGTCTTGTGTCGAAAGTTGTTGCGGAGGTGTTGTTTGCGCATACATGGTTTGGGCGCGGGTCCAGTTTTTTGTCACGTTCCAGCTACCGAAGACCAGGAGGCCGGAAAGGACAACAGCGGCAAGTTGATAGCCTCCGGACTTTTTCGGATGCCGTCCGAGTAGAAGCGTGAACAGTGCCGCCATCGCAAAACCAAAAAACAATCCGGCCGCGACATCTGATGGCCAGTGTGCGCCCAGATATACGCGGGACAACGCGATCAGAACAATAAAAAAGGCAGCCACAAAGTAGACGATGCCTTGCTGCCACCGCGGCAAGGCATGGGCGATCAGATAGGCCAGAATGGCGTATGCCACTGCGTTGTTGGTGGCATGCCCGCTTGGAAAACTGAGACTGCTGATCCCTTCATAAATTGCAGTGGGGCGCTGGCGGTGAACGCCGTATTTGATGAGTGTGACAAAAAGTGAGGCGGACGCGGTGGCTGCAAAAAGCCCCAACGCATGCAGCCAATCCCGCTTGTAGGCGAGCCATGCAAGAGCGGCAGCGATCACGGGAATGAGGACCACACCATCGCCAAGCATGGTGATGGCCATGAGCACGGTGTCAATGGGTCCTGTCCGCAAACCCTGCGCAAAATTGCTGAGCGAACTGTCTGCCAAGACCAATGGTTCCTTGGCACCCAATTCGTTCACGATAAAGATGAACATCGGAAGGCCGATGGCCAACACGACTGCTGAGGTGAGCATGGTCAGCGGGTGCGCATGGTCCGGATCGAATGTCCGGCCAAACCAGTTGATGACAGGATGGCGATGTGAAGTCGCCCATCTGGCGAATGTGTAACGATAGCGATCAATGCGGGGAGACAACAACAGCATAGACCACTTGACGATGAACCCCGCAAGAAGGGCGACCACGATGACAACCACGCCAAAAATCATGAGCCGCGTTGATATCGTGCCCATAATGGACAGGGCTGCTCCTGCAAGAACTGCTGGTATGAGATGGGCCGCTGCCCAGGCTATGCCGGACACCACATTGATCCAGGTGAAATGCCAGACATCCATGCCCATCATGCCGGCAAGCCCCGGAACGACAGCCTTCACTCCCGGCACAAACCGACCAACAAAGATACTCTTGCCGCCATGCTTTTTTATGAACTCAACGCCACGGTCGAGAGCATGAGGATAGTTGGAAAACGGCCACATGGTCTTGACGCGTTCTTTGTAAACATGGCCAAACCAGAATGACAAGGCATCGCCAACAATTGCGCCCAAAACCGTCATTGCAAACACAGGCCAGAAACTGAGTTTGCCCAATCCAACCAAAGTTCCGATTGCCACGAGAACAGCCGTGCTCGGCACAACAAGACCAATGACGAAAAGCGCCTCGCCCATCGCCACCAGAAACGCCATGGCCCATGCCATGCCGGGGTTTTGGGTGAGATAATCAATAAGCGGCTGAACCCATTGCGTCATAGTCGGAGTATTCCATGATCTTTGATGATCAATCGATTCTCAACTGACCAAAAAGAGTTAAATTGATGAATCACCCGGTTGCCACTCCGAAGAGTTTTCCAATGAGTGCCGTGGATGCCAATGCCATCGCTCCCCAGAACAGCACCCGCATTGCCGGCTTGGCAATGCCGGCATCACCGAGCATTGCGCCGGCGGCACCTAAGCAGA
>JANONM010000475.1:0-1856 GCA_031420855.1 Hyphomicrobiales bacterium | reverse complement strand
CGAGCACAACCTGGGCAATACCGCGAAACAGTGACATGGTGCCGATGGTCACCACGATGGAGGGAAGCCCCAGTCGGGTGACCAACAAGCCGTTGAACAACCCACAAATCGCTCCCACCGCAATACCGATGAGGGCGAGGGGAATGGGTCCAAAACCCAGTCCAGCGCAAAGCCCCATGGCGAGGGACGACAGGGAAATGATGGCGGCCACCGAAAGGTCAATCTCGCGGGTCAGGATCAACAGGGCCATGGGCAGGGCAATGATGGCTTTTTCGGAAAAATTGAAAGTGGCGTCCGACAAGGTCCAGATGTCAAGGAAGTAGGGCGAAATCCATGTGCCAACTGCCATGACAGCGAGCAACAGCAGCGCCAGGATGAATTCCCAGCGCAACAGGATATCGCTGGGGCGGAAGGCTGCACGGTCGAGGACTTCATAACGTGGAGCGGTTGTCATCTGGCACCTCCGGCAGTTTTCCGGGCTTCCGGCAGAATAAGTTTGCCCGCCCGCTTTTCACTTCGGGCATTGACGATCACGGCGGCCAGGATGACAGCGCCGGAAATTGCCATTTGCCAGAAGGGTGACACATTGATGACTGGCAGGGCATTGACCACAACACCCAGAAACAACGCACCGAGCAGGGCTCCTGCCACCGTGCCAATTCCACCCGCAATGGAAACCCCGCCGATCACGCAAGCCGCAATGATGGTGAGTTCGAACCCATTGGCAATGTCCACATAGGCGATGCCATAGCGCGACACCCACAAGGTTCCACAGAGGCCCGACACCGCACCCGCCAGACCATAAACCAACAACAAATGCCGCGGGATATTGATGCCACAAAAGCGCGCCGCAACCGGATTGCCGCCGATGGCATAGAGTGAACGGCCATGGGCGCTGTAGTTGAGAAACAGATAAAACGCGCCACTCACCAACACGGCAAACCAGATCATGATATGAATTCCCAGCAGCGTCGTTTTGGGAAAAGCCACAAAGGCGGGCGACATGTCATCAGAGGTCAGCCAGGCCCCCCCGGCGATAACAAAAATCATTCCCCGATAAATCGCCAATGTGCCGAGTGTGACAACGATAGGCGGAATATTGAGATAGGCCACCAATCCGCCATTGACCAGCCCTAGACCGGTGCCAACGACCACTGCCAACAGCAAAACCAATGGCATGGGGACGCCCGGAAAAGCCGCAGCAAACAAGGCGGCGACCATGCCAGTCAAAGCCAGATTGGAAGCTACAGAAAGATCAATGCCGCGTGTCAGGATGATGGCCATCTGGGCCAGCGCCAACATGAACAGAAAAGATGTGTCGATCAGCATCGCGTAAAGACTGTCGAGGCCGAGAAATACCGGTGCCCGAATGCCAACCGCAACGATCAGCGCCAAGACGATCAGCGCCAGTGCAGCTTCGCGGGAACGCAGCAGCTTCATGCGGCCTTCTCCGCAGCAGCACCTGTCGCAGCCGATACAATTTGTTCGCGTGTCGCTTCTTGACGGGCATAGCGCGCAACGATCCGCCCTTCTGCCATGACAATGATGTTGTCTGACATGCCCATGATTTCGGGCAATTCCGATGACACAAGGATGATGGCCAGACCCTTTTGCGCAAGTTCGCTCATCAACTTGTGAACCGCCTCCTTCGAACCAATATCTAAGCCCTTGGTTGGTTCGTCCAACTTGAGGATTGTGGGATTGGAATCCAGCCTTTTGGCGATCACCACCTTCTGCTGGTTGCCGCCCGACAAATCACCAATCCGCTGGTCCCAATTGGCGGCCTTGACTTCAAGCGATGTGCCCAGATCCTTGGTGGCTGCCAACTCCTTGTCGCGTGATAAAAATCCCTTCAC
>JANONM010000474.1:0-1503 GCA_031420855.1 Hyphomicrobiales bacterium | reverse complement strand
TTTTTCGTAACCACCCTGATAAAGCTCGGCAGCGGTATCATGGAAAGAACCATGTAATGGCCATGCAATCGCCTTCACCCCTCAATGCAAAAAATCGTCGCGTCGCCATTGCCGCCGCGACGGTGGCCTGCGCCATGGTCGGGCTGGCCTATGCCTCGGTGCCGTTGTACAAGCTTTTCTGCGAAGCCACAGGCTTTGGCGGCACAACGCAAGTTGCGACATCCGCTCCCAAAGTCATTGCCGGACAAACCATCGCCATTCGCTTCGACAGCAACATTGACAGTTCCCTTGGCTGGAATTTCCATGCCAAACAAACCCGTCAGACCATTCGCATCGGCGAAGTCTCCATGGCCGCTTTTTCAGCCCAAAATTTCGGGTCCGAAGAATCCACGGGCTCTGCCACTTTCAATGTCACACCCGTTGCCGCAGGCGCCTTTTTCAACAAGATTGAATGCTTCTGCTTTACCGCGCAAACCTTGAAGCCCGGCGAGACCGCCGATTTTCCCGTGCAATATTTCATCGATCCCGCCATTCTGCAGGATGCCGATGCCAAGAACATTCGTGAGATAACCCTGTCCTATACTTTCTATCCCGCCACCAAGACCGCCCAAGCGGAAAAGACCACGAACTGAGGAGAAACCCATGGCTGACGCACATGCAAAAAATCACGACTACCATCTGGTAAACCCGTCACCCTGGCCCTTTGTTGGTGCCATGTCAGCCTTCATGATGGCCATTGGTGCGGTGTTTGCGCTGCATGGCTATTCCGCCGAAAATGCCGCCAAGGCGTTGGCCCAACCCGCTGCCTATACGTCGGCGCTCAGCGCCTTCCTGCTGGGCCTTGCGGGCGTTCTCTACACCATGTTCATGTGGTGGCGTGATGTCATCAAGGAAGCCCATGCGGGCGATCACACACCGGTGGTGAGTTTGCACCTGCGCTACGGCATGTTGATGTTCATTGCCTCGGAAATCATGTTCTTTGTTGCCTGGTTCTGGGCCTATTTTGATGCCAGCCTGTTTGCCGGTGAACCCCTGCAGGCTGCCCGCTTGGCAGCGACAGGTGGCGTCTGGCCGCCCGCTCCCATCATTGATCAGGTTGTCCAGCACACGCCGATCTTTGATCCCTGGCATTTGCCTTTGCTCAACACGCTGATCCTGCTCACCTCAGGCACCACGGTGACCTGGGCGCATCATGCGTTGCTCCACAACGACCGCAAGGGCCTGAAATGGGGTCTCATCCTGACCATCATTCTGGGCATCATTTTCACTTGCGTACAAGCCTGGGAATATGGCCATGCCCTGTTTGCCTTCAACCGCAACAATGGCGGCACGATTTATGGTTCCACCTTCTTCATGGCCACGGGCTTCCATGGCTTTCATGTGCTGATCGGCACGATTTTCCTGATCATCTGCCTGTTCCGCGCCATGAAAGGCCATTTCACCCCCAAGCAGCATTTCGGCTTTGAAGCCGCCGCCTGGTACTGGCATTTTGTCGACGTGGTC
>JANONM010000473.1:0-2050 GCA_031420855.1 Hyphomicrobiales bacterium | reverse complement strand
ATTTGACGCGGGCGGGCGTTGGCCATACGGCTGGTTGTGTGGCTGTGTCAGCCCGTACAATGCAAAAGCTCTTGCGACTGTCCGGGGGCAAATTTTGCCTGGTCATTTGGCCATCCCAAGGTTGTTTGCCGGGCGCTCGCCGAAAATCGCACTACCCACCCTGACATGGGTAGTGCCTTCGGCAATGGCGATTTCAAAATCGCTGCTCATGCCCATGGAAAGCAGCTTCAGCCCCGCTCCGCTGGCCAATTCCCGGAGATGGATAAAATGTTTCGCAGGCGAATCATTAACCGGCGGGATACACATTAAACCCTCCACATCGAGACCATGAACGTTTCGTACCCGATCCAAAAAGGCCGACAGTTCATGGGGATGAACGCCGGCTTTTTGCCACTCCACACCGATGTTGACTTGAACGAGAAGCTTTGGCCTGCGCTTCTGCTTTTCCATTTCCGTTGCCAAGGCAGCAGCGATCTTGTCACGATCAACAGTCTCAATGACATCAAAAAGCGCGACCGCGTCACCCGCCTTGTTGCTTTGAAGCGGCCCAATCAGGTGCAGTTCCGCGTCAGGATATTTGTCCTTGAGGTCGACCCATTTTTCCTGGGCTTCCTGCACACGATTTTCGCCAAACAGCCTGTGGCCAGCCTGCAACAGAGGTTCAATCTGGCTCGTCGCCTGGGTTTTGCTGACCACAACCAGCGCTACGGTTTCCGGCCCTCTGTTGGCCGCCAGACAGGCCGATTGGATGGCAGATTTCGTGGCCTGAAAACCCTGGAGAATTGCTGATGACATGACTGACTTATGGCCAAGCTTGCAGGCCAATTCAAGGACTGGTAACCCCTGCGGCAACTGGAATGATTGAATGGGAACAACCGTGGCATCTGAACGCTACAACCACCGTGTGACTGAACCGAAGTGGCAGGCCTATTGGACCGGGAACAAGTGTTTCGAGGCCGAAATCGATCATGCACGACCAAAATATTATGTTTTGGAAATGTTTCCCTATCCCTCGGGCCGCATTCACATGGGGCACGTCAGAAACTACACCATGGGTGATGTGATTGCCCGCTTCAGGCGGGCTTGTGGCTTTAATGTTTTGCATCCCATGGGCTGGGATGCCTTTGGCATGCCGGCTGAAAATGCCGCCATCGAACGGGGCATTCATCCCAAGGGTTGGACCTACGACAACATTGCCAGCATGCGGGCCCAGCTCAAGAACATGGGACTGGCGATTGATTGGTCACGCGAGTTTGCCACCTGTGATCCCAGTTATTACCAGCATGAGCAGGCGATGTTCATCGACTTCCTGCAGGCAGGACTGGTTGAGCGCCGCGTCTCACAGGTCAACTGGGATCCCATCGACCAGACCGTTTTGGCCAATGAACAGGTAATTGACGGCAGGGGTTGGCGTTCCAATGCCTTGGTTGAAAAGCGCGAACTGGCCCAGTGGTTTTTGAAGATCACGACCTATGCGCAAGACCTGTTGGATGCACTGGATGACTTGCCGAATTGGCCTGAAAAAGTCCGGCTGATGCAGAAGAACTGGATTGGCCGTTCCGAGGGTATGAAGTTCAAGTTTGATCTTGAGGATGCCGATGGCATTGCGTTGCCCGATGGCCTGAGTGTTTATACAACAAGACACGACACAATTTTCGGTGCGAGCTTTTGCGCCGTGTCGGTTGATCACCCCTTGGTCAAACAGGTTGCATCCGAAAATGCTGAACTCCAGAATTTCCGCAAGGAAGTGGCGGAGTTGGGAACCAGCGAAGAAAACATTGAGCGTGCAGAAAAGCGTGGACTGCCCTTGGGCATTTTGGCCCGCCATCCTTTTTTGCCGGATGTCAGAATTCCGGTCTATGCCGCAAATTTTGTTTTGATGGGTTATGGCGAGGGAGCCATATTTGGTTGTCCCGCCCACGACCAACGGGACTTTGATTTTGCCCGGAAGTATGGCTTGCCCATTCTGCCCGTTGTGGCTCCGCGTGATCATGTGGGTGAAGTTTTGGTCGGGAGTGAGGCTTACGTGGATGACGGCGCAAGCGATGCA